>NZ_JASCAM010000027.1:0-141521 GCF_029967835.1 Enterobacter sp. V87_3
TTGTTGTGTGAAGTGATTCACATCTGCCGTGTCGATGGAGGCGCATTATAGGGAGTTCTCGCGCCGCCGCAACCGCTAAATGACAGAAAAATGACTGACTGCTGCATTCCACAGCAAAACCCCGCCTTATACCCATTTACACACAGACTTATCCACAATCGGGCCTGCCCGCGCTGCGCGATCCTACATTTAGCGAGACAAAATCGACTATACTGGCGAAAAATACTCCCCGGCAGGTCACCCCATGACAACACAACCTCTCACCCGAGACTGGCGTATCCCCACAGCAGGAATAATGCTGCTGGTACTCCTCTTCGCAGGATTCACCCTGCATGCCCACTGGAATGCCTTTATCCAGTGGTGTCTGGCAACGCAGATTACCCTGCATCGCTATCTGGTGATGTACCTGCTTCAACTGAACAATCACCAGTACAGCGGTGGATTATGGCTAATAACGGGTGCTTTCCTTTATGGCGTACTCCACGCCATAGGTCCGGGCCATGGCAAATTCATTGTCACCACCTATCTCAGCACCAATAAAGAGAGCGAACTCGCCGCACGCGTTGTCCCCTTTCTTGGTAGCCTGATGCAGGGCGCAAGCGCCGTTCTCTTTGTCTTTATCCTGGCCGTGGGTTTTAACCTCGCCTCGGGGGATATCAGTACCAGCCGCTGGTATGTTGAGAAGATAAGCGCGGTGCTGATTGGCGCATTCGGCGCGTTTGTCATTTACCAGGCACTGAAAAGCCTGCGCCCGCGCAGAATGACCATTCGGGCCATCAGACCTCACCAGCACGATGAAAACTGCGGTTGCGGGCACCACGGCGTGGGCGCGGACCTGACAAAAGGTGACTGGAAAACGCGCCTGGGCGTGATTCTGGCAATCGGCGCGCGGCCATGCAGCGGCGCAATAATGATCCTGATGTTCTCGAACGCACTGGGGATTGTGACGTGGGGGATCGCCGCGGTAATGACGATGTCGCTGGGAACAGCGCTTTCTATTATGGGGTTATCGCTGGCAGTACGTTACGCCCGTGAACGTACGGTGGCCTGGTTCGGCGGCAGCTCCTCGTTGAGCTGGCTGGTTCCGGCGGTCAAAATTGCCGGCGGGGTCATTCTGATCCTGTTTGCCACCGTCCTGTTCCTGACGGTGATCCCCATCAGCGCCAACGGCGACTACATCGCTGCAGGATGCTAAAAAAAACCCGCCAGCGGCGGGTTTTTTTATTACTCGTTAATCCGTGGATGTTGATCCACCAGTCGGGTACGTTTTTTCTGAAGCTCTTCAATCTCTGCGTCAATGTCTTCAATCTTCTGCTCTACGTTATCGTAGTGCTCACGCAGGATATCCTTCGCTTCCGCAATATCCGAAGCGGCAGGCGTCGCCCCTTTCAGCGGACGGTTAGCCGTCTCCTTCATGGTGATACCGGTAATCAGACCAATCACCGCAATGACCATCAGATAATAAGCCGGCATCATCAGGTTCTGGGTGCTTTCCACCAGCGAGGCGGCAAGCGTCGGGGTCAGGCCCGCAATCAGAACCGAGATATTAAACGCGGCGGCCAGCGCGCTGTAGCGAATATGCGTCGGGAACATCGCCGGTAGCGTCGACGCCATAACCCCGATAAAGCAGTTAAGGATCACCGCCAGCATCAGCAGCCCGGCAAAAATCAGACCCAGCACGTTACTGTTAATCAGAATAAACGCGGGGATCGCCAGCGCAAACAGCGCAACGCTACCCAGAATAATAAAGGGCTTACGGCCAAAGCGGTCGCTCATTAACCCCATAATCGGCTGCACGAACAGCATACCGACCATGATGGCGATAATAATCAGCACGCCGTGGTCTTCAGAGTAATGCAGGTTATGCGACAGGTAGCTCGGCATATAGGTGAGCAACATGTAATAGGTCACGTTGGTCGAAATCACCAGACCGATACAGGTCAACAGGCTACGCCAGTGCTTAGTCGCAATCTCTTTAAACGACACTTTCGGGCCGTCCTGCAGTCCTTCACGGTCGCCCTGCTCCAGCTTCTCAACGTGCTGCTGGAACGCCGGTGTCTCTTCTAATGCATGACGCAGGTAAAGACCAATGATGCCCAGCGGCAATGCTATAAAGAACGGAATACGCCAGCCCCAGTCGAGGAAGTTCTCCTCACCGACAACTGTGGAGATCAGAACGACCACGCCTGCGCCCATGACAAACCCGGCAATCGAGCCAAAGTCCAGCCAGCTTCCCATAAAGCCACGCTTACGGTCCGGGGAATATTCCGCGACGAAGATCGACGCGCCGGTATATTCACCGCCCACCGAGAAGCCTTGCGCCATTTTACAGAGCAGCAGCAGGATCGGAGCCCAAATACCAATAGAGGCGTAAGACGGAATTAGGCCGATACAGAATGTACTTATCGACATAATCACAATAGTAATAGCAAGGATTTTCTGGCGACCGTATTTGTCACCTAGCATCCCGAAGAACAGGCCGCCCAGCGGGCGAATCAGGAAGGGAACAGAGAACGTACCCAGTGCTGCAATCATCTGCAGGCTGGGATCGGCACCGGGGAAGAATACTTTACCTAACGCGTAGGCCACAAAGCCGTAGACACCAAAATCAAACCACTCCATCGCATTACCGAGCGAGGCAGCGGTGATCGCTTTACGCAATTTCGCGTCATCAATGATAGTGACATCGCGAAGCGTGATGGGTTTTACCTTTTTCCTTCTAAGCATAGCTTTCCTCGTAGACTCAGCCCTGTCCGTTCCACAGTCTTTATGGCGATCTGTGAACCTGAGATCCGCTCCATGCGAATCTCCTAATTCAAGCGTAGCAGGTTTACTTACATTGACGTTTCATGTCGATACAACCGAACCTGTTGACGCCTGCATGGGCAGTTAATGACCTCTTTACCCTACCAGCGTTTATATTTGTGATCAACTTCACATATATATTTATCCCTCGTCAGCTTTCGTCAATTCATGCCAACGGCGTCCTTTTTTCACGCTTCGGGTTTAACCCTCCTCGCCGTTTTTGCACACCGGCAACAAGAAATAAACCACATTTCTTCACATCAACTTTACATAAAGTTTAATTATCAAAAAGTGCGTCTGATGTTTACATTAAATATGTGACAAAGATAACTAAAACACTGTTTTATTTTCATTGAATCATCATTCCAATGATCGCATGATAAATCCGAACTTAGCGCTCCCGGCGCGTTCTGCTGAACGTGTTCAGAAAGACCTTAATTAATTTTATTGCATGGATAACGCATTAACCGATTCCTGAGTCGATTAATCAATTGAATTTATTGCACTATTTTTTAAATTTTCCGCCAACCACGCGGGACGAGATGTGAGGGTTAAACATGAAGATTAAAGCCACGATAGAACGCATTCCCGGTGGGATGATGCTGGTTCCGCTGGTACTTGGTGCAATCTTAAATACGCTGGCGCCGGATACCGGGGCATATTTTGGCGGATTCACAAAAGGAATGATAACCGGCACGGTGCCAATTCTTGCGGTATGGTTTTTTTGTATTGGTGCATCAATAAACTTACGCGCGACGGGCACCGTATTACGCAAGTCCGGTACGCTGGTCCTCACTAAAATTGCCGTCGCCTGGATAGTGGCAATGGTCTGCGCGCTGTTTATTCCCGAAAACGGTATTCAGACCGGATTCTTTGCAGGGTTATCCGTTCTGGCCATCGTCTCCGCAATGGATATGACCAATGGTGGTTTATATGCCAGCCTGATGAACCAGTACGGCACAAAAGAAGAATCCGGGGCATTCGTATTGATGTCGCTGGAATCCGGTCCGCTGATGACAATGCTGATCCTCGGTTCTGCCGGTCTGGCGTCATTCGAACCGCATCATTTTGTCGGCGCGATCCTGCCGTTCCTGATCGGTTTTGCGTTAGGCAACCTCGACCACGATCTGCGTGATTTCTTCAGTAAAGCCACGCCGGTGCTGATTCCGTTCTTCGGTTTCGCGCTGGGTAACACTATTAACCTGAATGTGATCCTCGATACTGGCCTGCTGGGCATCGTCCTGGGTGTGGCGGTCATCGTCATCACCGGTATTCCGCTGATCATCGCCGACCGCGTGATAGGGGGAGGAAACGGCACGGCAGGGGTTGCCGCCTCTTCAGCTGCGGGTGCCGCGGTAGCAAACCCGATGATCATCGCCCAGATTAACCCTGCGTTCGAACCGGTTGCCGCCTCCGCCACCGCCCTGGTTGCCGCCAGCGTGATTGTCACCGCGATTCTGGTACCTATCATTACCGCGCTGTACGCCAAACGCTTCGGGAATGTTGCACCAGAACAACCGAAGCCTGAGCCTGTCGAAATGCATCATTAACACCATCGAGCCATCCCCTCACCCTGTGGGTGAGGGGAAAACGTTAACTGAAAATCTCTTCAACCATCCCGTCCGCCAGCCGTCTGGCAGAGCACAGCCTCGGCATACCCAGCGCCACCGTTTGCCAGTTTTGCGTCACAGACCAGCTCACCGGATGACTGTCCGCCTGACACCAGTCGCCCAACCAGCCGAGCATGTCTTTATGATCCATCAGCCCGGGAGCCGCGGGCGTCGTTAGCCATTGATGATAAAAATGGCGGGTCGCGGGAGAAGCATTAATTTCCTGCGCAAGGTAGCTGGCCGCCATGCTGCGCAGATCATCCTTAAGCATTACGGCGACGTCTTCATTTGCCAGGCGACAGGCATCGCCAAACGCCCCCCAGCGCAACTCCTCCAGGGCAATATAGCACCGCCCGGCAAGCGACCAGCCGTCATAATGCCCGGCGCGCCAGCGGGTAAAAATCTGTTCGCTGTGCTCCCCTGCCTGCACGGTAAGCCCGCGCTGGGTAAGCGCCTTCTCTTTATAAGTGGCACGTTGCTGAAAATGCGAAGAGAGTTCGCTGTACTGCTGAAGAAGGCCGGGAGACTGCGAAGCGCGCGGGCCTGCCTGCTGGCGCAGGGTCTGCAGTTTTTCCGTCATCCGGGTCAGCGCCAGATGGCCCGGGTCGAGCATACCGGCTAATTTTTCCGCCAGCCCCAGTCGCAACGCTGCATTTTCGTTGAGCATTCCCGCCATCGCCCACGGCCGCAGCCGGGTATGCGTCATTATCTCCTGCGTCAAACGCTCACGAAACTGCACCTGCTGCGGCCCGAGGTGGGCATGACGCGTCGCGTCCACCCCCTGAACAAGATCGACCATAAATTTTGGATGAATACACTCCAGCGTCCGCCCGGGACCGTCCAGTAGCTGTGTTGTCATGGTTGCTCTGCCGCGAATAAGGTTTGAATATCATCGCGTAACAGTCGGGTATCTTCCTGAATCCACGTCGCAGTCGTAATACTTTGTTTCAACAGCTGGCTGAGCGCCCGGGTGGCGTGCTCATTTTGCTGACGAACTGCGAGGCTATCACGCAAGCTTTCTTGTAACCCGGTCAGGCATAGCGAAAATTCTGCAAAGAACGTTGCCATACCCGCCCTGACAGAGACATCGACCTGCGCCGACAAAGCTTTACGGATTTGTTCACAAAACTGGTCAATATGCTGCTTAAACTTGTCATGGAGCTGACCAACGTCAATAACATACCGCGTTCGCGTCACCACATAATCTTCCCAGCCCCAGCCCGGATTGTTCAGCCAGCGGGATACCGTATCGCGCACACCCCCCGTCACCGACGGCTGACCGGCCGGGCGGTTATCCAGCACGATAGCGTCGTTGAACAGCCCCCGCGTGTTGAAGTTAAGCTGGTTTGCCTGAAACGCCGGGAAGCTGATCCTCGCCCGGAACCCGGCATGGCTCAGCTGTTCCTTAATGCGCGTCTCAATGGGACGCATCGCCTCATTCAGCGAGCGCGCCAGCGTAGATTCCAGCTGATCGAAGCGGAGCGCCAGCTCCCGGCTGATTTTATTCTGTGCATCCAGCATGATCAGCTCGCAGGAAGAGCGGATCTTGCTCAGCACCACCTGCGCCTGCCCTTCATCTTCCAGCACCAGCTGGAGCAGCGCGTCCGGCTCACTATGGCGCGGGCTATGTGGATCAACCCCCGCGACATTCAATAGCGCCTGGCGGCTAAAGACATCGCCAATCGCCTGTCGAAGCGAGCGATTTTGCTGAGCCATAAACGCATCGGTGGCAGTAAGGGTCTGCTCAACCTCATGCGCCACTTCATCGCTGACCACGTTCTGGCGCGTCTGCAACATCGCCATATCGTCTTCAAGCCGGGCGATATTCAGTTCCAGTTCGCCAAAGGCCACCGTCAGCCCCTGATAGCGGAAATCAAGATACTCCCGGGCGTTTTGCGCATAGTTCAGCAACTTATGCGATGCTGAGCGCAGGGCAAACAGCGACGCATTGGCATAGGCGGCGTAAATGAGCTTACGGATCGGCTGCTCAAACAACGAGTCTTCCCACAGCAGATCGGCGGCATGACGGATATGGTCGATATCATCTAAATCAGCCGTGCGCCAGCGGCGCCCTAGCGCCGCTTCGGCAAAATCCTGCACCCAACGCTGGGCCTGATGATTAGGCAACCGCCCGTGAGTGGTCAGCTCATAGCGCGCGCGGTTTGCCAGATACGCCCACATGGATGAGACCGGGTAAATCTGCCCTGGAGAGATATTTCCCTTCATCAGCGTGCCGGAGATCATCGCCCGCACCTGCTCTTCGTCATCGCTGTTGCGATCTTTCTGATCGAATTTATTCACCAGGGCGTACAGCGGCACCGATTTCCCTGCGGCGGAAATCGCCTGGCGCACCTCGTGGTCGGAAATCGACTTAAGCTGGGTATAATCCATTACTGCCAGCACCGCCGAGGCGCGCGCCAGCTGTTCGGCGAGCATTTTTTGCAAATGCGGCTGCCCGGCCTCGTTTGGCCCCGGCGTGTCGAGCAGCGTCAGCTGGCCCAGATGCGCGTCCAGACCCGCCAGGTGAACAAACTCCACCTCGATCACCGGGATGTGCTCAATGGCCGCATATTCAGAGAACGGAAAATCCACGCCCAGCGCCAGCGAGAGGCGAACCAGGTCGTTCAGGCTTTTCAGGCAGTGGAATATCGGCTCGGCCCCCAGGTGATGCTTTTCAAACGCCTCACCTTTTTCGATCCGCTCCAGCAGGGTGTTCATGTCTTTATCAACTTCCAGCCGCTGCGCCAGCTTGCCGCGATCGTAATCGCAGAGCTTTTGCTGCAACTGCTGGATCAACGCATCAATAGGCGAGACATGAGAGAAGTGCAGGATCGGCTCCTTCTGCCCTGGCGTATGGCGGATGAGCGTAGGCAACGCGGTCATGGGCCGGTTACGGTTCGGCAGCACTTCCGTTCCGACAATCGCATTAATGGTGGTGGACTTACCGGCCTTCATGGTCCCGACAATGGCCAATACCATTTCAAGACGGGTTATTTTGCGTAATTCATTATTCAGCATGGCCTGCTGCGCGTCGACGCCGCGCGTGCTGAAATGCAAAGGCAAAACATTATTCTTTTCACCGCTCATGGCGGATGTTGTGCTGTTCAACATCGCCATCGGCATTGATTTCAACGTATCGAGATTCTGCAGGGAAAGCTGTAACAAGCGTTCAGCTTCCTGGCTTAATTCAAAAATAGTCTGTGTGTGCATGATAAAAGCCTTCCCCTAACGCAAATTTATTACTTTTATTAAGCTACGTTGTTTTAATTATTGTTTTACGGCTTATATGATCACGTATGGAAAACACGTTCGCTAAATATAACTATTTGATGGCAATCAAAAATTAATTACTTTCCGTGCCAGATATGTAAAGCATCACCCTTGACCAGAAAGCCAAAAGATTAAAAGCTAAGCCTGTTTTCAGGAAACTTCAGGATATATCATCATTATTTACCCACCTAAAATGAGGGGTATCCTCTCATCGTCACGGAATGCGTAACCTGAGCGTTCGCGGGAAAATAACAGCGTGTTGCTTAACCTTATCCGAAATGGCAGGGCGTAGCAATTTGATGCAATAAAATATTCGATATATTTAGCGCAATTGCTTTCCGGCGAGGTCGTGCCATCAGAATGGCTAAAACGACTGACAGGAAATGTCATTCCTGGCGCGTATTTCACCCGTTTTTATTTCTGAATGTCACCGACAACAGTGTGGATTTGCGCTATACTTGCCGCCTTTTTCGGCACTCTGCCGTCATTTAGCTGGCATTTTCCAGCGTGTTAACCACTTTTTGAGGATACCAACATGTCACTTCCACACTGCCCAAAATGCAACTCTGAATACACCTATGAAGATAGCGGAATGTTTATCTGCCCGGAATGCGCTCACGAATGGAATGACGCAGAGCCTTCGCAGGATAACGATGCGCTGGTAGTGAAAGATGCTAACGGTAACCTGCTGGCAGACGGCGACAGCGTAACCGTAGTGAAAGACCTGAAGGTAAAAGGCAGCTCCTCCATGCTGAAAATCGGCACTAAAGTGAAGAATATCCGTCTGGTGGAAGGCGACCATAATATTGATTGCAAAATCGACGGCTTTGGCCCGATGAAGCTGAAATCCGAGTTCGTGAAAAAGAACTGATTTCCCTGCCCGGTGGCGCTTCGCTTACCGGGCTGTCTGGCACTACACTTAATGGGCTTTTCTTACCTGAGGTAATGATTATGCCATTAAGTCCCTACATCTCATTCTCCGGCAATTGTGCAGAAGCGTCCGCCTTCTATCAGCACGCGCTCGGTGCAGACATTCTCTATTCAATGACCTACGGCGACATGCCGAAAGACGACAGCAGCGAAGAAGGCTGCCCCTCCGGCATGCAGTTCCCTGATACGGCCATCGCCCACTCCAACGTTCGCATCGCGGGCAGCGATATCATGATGAGCGACGGCCTGCCGCCCGGTAGCAGCGCGCAATACGCCGGTTTCACGCTGGTACTGGACACGCAGGACGTGGCAGAAGGTAAACGCTGGTTCGATAACCTGGCCGAAGGCGGCAACGTTGACATGGCCTGGCAGGAGACCTTCTGGGCGCACGGGTTCGGGAAAGTCACCGACAAATACGGCGTGCCGTGGATGATTAACGTGGTTAAACAGCAACAAACGTCGTAGGCGGGATAAGCGCAGCGTAGCCGGCAACAACGCCCGGTGACGTTGCGCTGACCGGTCCTGCATGGACTGTCATCGCTTTCACCTCAACTCTTCAACTTCCCGCAACCGGAACTTAACCCAAATGTCATATTGATGCGCCAGCATGAGGCCACATTTTCAATGAGGCCCCGCACATGCAAACCGTCATCCGCGTCGAGAAACTCAGCAAGACCTTTCATCACAACAAGGCTCTGCACGCCGTTGATCTGACCGTCCAGCAGGGCGAAATGGTGGCGCTGCTGGGGCCATCCGGTTCAGGAAAATCCACCCTGCTGCGCCATTTAAGCGGCCTCATTACCTGCGATAAAACGCCGGAAAGCCACGTCGAGTTGCTGGGTAACACCGTCCAGCGCGCCGGCCGTCTTGCGAGCGATATCCGTAAAAGCCGCGCCCAGACGGGCTATATCTTCCAGCAGTTCAACCTGGTGAACCGCCTGACGGTGCTGGAGAACGTGCTCATCGGCGCGCTCGGCAGCACCCCGTTCTGGCGCACCTGCCTGCGCTGGTTCTCTCCCCAACAGAAGCAAGAGGCGCTGCAGGCGCTGACCCGCGTCGGCATGGCCCATTTCGCCCACCAGCGCGTGTCTAGCCTGTCCGGTGGACAACAGCAGCGCGTCGCGATTGCCCGCGCCCTGATGCAGAAAGCGAAAATCATTCTGGCCGATGAACCCATCGCCTCGCTGGATCCGGAATCGGCGCGCATCGTGATGGAGACCCTGCGCGACATCAACCAGAACGACGGCATCACCGTGGTGGTCACGCTGCACCAGGTGGACTACGCCCTGCGCTACTGCGAACGCATCGTCGCCCTGCGTCAGGGACATGTGTTCTTTGATGGCGCAAGCCATCAGTTTGATAACGACCGTTTTGACCATCTCTACCGCAGCATAAACCGCGTCGAAGAGAGCGCGCAGGCTGCTTAATTCACCCGATCCGAGGAAAGTACATGAGCTACAAAGCCGTTGCCGCGCTGGCATTTACCAGCATGTTCAGCATCAGCACCCTGTTAAGCCCGGCGTACGCCCAGGAGCAGGAAAAAGCGCTGAACTTTGGCATTATTTCGACGGAGTCACAGCAAAACCTGAAGCCTCAGTGGGAACCGTTCCTGAAAGATATGGAAACTAAACTGGGGATCAAAGTGAACGCCTTCTTCGCCCCGGATTACGCGGGCATCATCCAGGGGATGCGCTTTAACAAAGTGGACATCGCCTGGTACGGCAACCTCTCCGCAATGGAAGCGGTAGACCGCGCCAACGGCCAGGTGTTTGCGCAGACCGTGGCGGCAGATGGCTCCCCGGGCTACTGGAGCGTGCTGATTGTTAACAAAGACAGCCCGATCAATAACCTCAACGATCTGCTCGCCAAACGCAAGGATCTGACCTTTGGCAACGGCGACCCGAACTCCACCTCCGGGTTCCTGGTGCCGGGCTATTACGTCTTCGCCAAAAACAACGCCTCCGCCAGCGACTTCAAGCGCACCGTCAACGCCAGCCACGAAACCAACGCCCTGGCCGTCGCGAACAAGCAGGTGGACGTTGCAACCAACAACACCGAAAACCTCGACAAGCTGAAGACCTCCGCGCCGGACAAGCTGAAAGAACTGAAGGTGATCTGGAAATCACCGCTGATCCCGGGCGACCCGATCGTGTGGCGTAAAAACCTCTCCGAAAGCACCAAGGACAAGGTGTACGACTTCTTTATGACCTACGGCAAAACGCCGGAAGAAAAAGCCGTTCTGGAGAAGCTGGGCTGGGCGCCGTTCCGCGCCTCAAGTGACCTGCAGCTGGTCCCGATTCGCCAGCTGGCGCTGTTCAAACAGATGCAGGGCGTGAAGGACAACAAGGGGCTGAAGGAAGAGGAGAAGACCAGCAAAGTGTCTGAAATTCAGGCGCAGCTGGACGATCTCGACCGCCTGACCGCCGCGCTCGGCGCGATGACCAGCGTGAATAAAGCGGTGCAGTAACTCTTTTCTCCCTCTCCCTGTGGGAGAGGGCCGGGGTGAGGGCATCAGCGCGCACATTTCCCCCTCACCCTTACCCTCTCCCTCAAGGGAGAGGGGACTAAACCCAAAGGAGTCACCATGCAAACCATCACACTCCCACCGCCAAAGCGCAGCTGGTTCTCGCTGATCAGCTGGGCCATTCTGCTGGCGGTGCTCGTTATCTCCTGGAAGGGCGCGGAAATGGACCCGCTGCTGCTGGTCAAAGACGCGGGCAACATGGCGACCTTCGCCGCCGATTTCTTCCCGCCGGACTTCAGCCAGTGGCAGGATTACCTTGGCGAAATGGCCATTACCCTGCAAATCGCCGTCTGGGGCACCGCCCTCGCCGTCATCCTCTCCATCCCGTTTGGCCTGATGAGCGCCGAAAACATCGTGCCATGGTGGGTTTATCAGCCGATGCGCCGCCTGATGGACGCCTGCCGCGCCATCAATGAAATGGTCTTCGCCATGTTGTTTGTGGTCGCCGTCGGTCTCGGCCCGTTTGCGGGCGTAATGGCGCTGTTTATACACACCACCGGCGTGCTCTCCAAGCTGCTCTCCGAAGCGGTGGAAGCCATTGAACCTGGCCCGGTCGAGGGCATACGCGCCACCGGGGCCAACAAAATTGAAGAGATCCTCTACGGCGTACTGCCGCAGGTCATGCCGCTGCTGATCTCCTATTCGCTCTACCGCTTTGAATCTAACGTTCGCTCGGCAACCGTCGTCGGCATGGTCGGCGCGGGCGGGATTGGCGTCACCCTGTGGGAAGCGATTCGCGGCTTCCAGTTCCAGCAAACCTGCGCCCTGATGGTGCTCATCATCATCACCGTCAGCCTGCTGGATTTCCTCTCTCAACGTTTGCGTAAGCACTTCATCTGAGAAGCGAGGCTTTGTTATCTATGCACTTATCCAGACATCCGACCAGTTACCCCACCCGCTGGCAGGAGATCGCGGCGAAGCTCGAAGTGGAGTTGCGCACGCACTACCGCTGCGGGGACTATCTGCCCGCCGAGCAGCAGCTTGCTGACCGCTACGAGGTCAACCGCCACACCCTGCGCCGGGCTATCGATCAGCTGGTCGAGCGCGGCTGGGTGCAGCGCCGTCAGGGCGTCGGCGTACTGGTGCTGATGCGCCCGTTCGACTACCCGCTGAATGCGCAGGCGCGCTTTAGCCAGAACCTGCTCGATCAGGGCAGCCACCCGACCAGCGAAAAGCTGCTGTCGGTGTTGCGCCCGGCCTCCAGCCACGTGGCGGACGCGCTGGGCATTGCCGAAGGTGAAAACGTCGTACACCTGCGCACCCTGCGCCGGGTCAACGGCGTGGCGGTGTGCCAGATCGACCACTACTTTGCCGACCTCAGCCTCTGGCCGGTGCTGCAACACTTCGCCAGCGGTTCGCTGCATGAATTTCTGCAGGATGCCACGGGCATCGCGCTCAAACGCACCCAGACGCGCATCAGCGCTCGCCGCGCGCAGGCAAAAGAGAGCAAGGTGCTGGAGATCCCCAACATGGCCCCGCTGCTCTGCGTGCGCACCCTCAACCACCGTGACGGCGAAATCAACGCAACGGAGTACTCCGTCAGCCTGACCCGCGCCGACATGATTGAATTCACCATGGAGCACTGAATGCACTTCGATACCGCCACCCGTCAGCGCTGGATGCGCGTCCTGGCCCACAGCCAGCCCGCTGCGCTGCAGGCGCGCATGAACGCGCTCAATCTGGCCCCCGATTACGAGACCCTCCGCGCCCCGGAAATTGGCCTGGTACAAATCCAGGCGCGCATGGGCGGCACGGGCGATCGCTTTTTTGCCGGCGATGCCACCCTCACCCGCGCCGTTATTCGTCTGAACAGCGGCACGCTGGGTTACGGCTACGTTCTCGGACGCGATAAACAGCACGCCGAACGCTGCGCGGTAATCGACGCGCTGCTGCAGGAACACCCGCATTTCCAGTCGCTTATGGAAACCCTGATTGCCCCGCTGGAAGCCGACCGCGCCGCGCGCCTTGCCGCCCGTCAGGCCGAGGTCAACACCAGCCGGGTCGACTTCTTTACGCTCGTTCGCGGAGATAACGCATGACGCTTCAACCCGCTTTTACCCTGGCCGTCCAGGATGCCCAACAAAGTTTTCGTCGCCTGCTGAAAGCCATGAGCGAGCCGGGCGTCATCGTCTCGCTGCATCAGCTTTCGCAGGGCTGGCTGCCGCTGAACCTCGCCACCACCAGCGTGCTGCTGACGCTGGCCGACAACGACACGCCGGTGTGGCTTTCCGGCGCGATGGCGAACGATATTGCCTGTCAGAACCTGCGTTTTCACACCAGCGCCCCGCTGGTTGATCAGCCCCAGCAGGCGGTGTTTGCCGTGGCCGACGAGCAGATCAGCCACGAGCAACTCAACGCCCTGAGCGAAGGCAGCGCCGTGGCCCCGGAAACCAGCGCCACGCTGATCCTGCAGGTCGCCAGCCTAAGCGGTGGCCGCATGCTGCGCCTGACCGGCGCGGGCATTGCCGATGAACGCATGGTCGCCCCGCAGCTGCCGGAGTGCATCATCCATGAGCTGACCGAGCGTCCGCATCCGTTCCCGCTCGGCATCGACCTGATCCTCACCTGCGGCGAACGCCTGCTGGCGATCCCGCGGACCACCCACGTGGAGGTGTGCTGATGTACGTAGCCGTTAAAGGGGGCGAGAAGGCGATTGCCGCCGCCCATGCGCTGCAGGCGCACCGGCGTCGGGGCGATGCCCAGCTTCCCGAGCTGAGCGTTGCCCAGGTTGAGC
Organism: Enterobacter sp. V87_3; assembly: GCF_029967835.1. Classification (NCBI taxonomy): domain Bacteria; kingdom Pseudomonadati; phylum Pseudomonadota; class Gammaproteobacteria; order Enterobacterales; family Enterobacteriaceae; genus Enterobacter; species Enterobacter sp. V87_3. The sequence continues at coordinate 13,874 of NZ_JASCAM010000027.1, forward strand.
AGCAGTTAAACCTGGCCGTCGACCGCGTAATGACCGAAGGCGGCGTTGCCGACCGCGAGCTGGCGGCGCTGGCGCTGAAGCAGGCCAGCGGCGATAACGTCGAAGCGATTTTCCTGCTGCGTGCGTACCGCACCACGCTGGCAAAGCTGGCGGTGAGCGAGCCGTTGAACACCGCCGACATGCGCCTGGAGCGCCGTATCTCGGCCGTCTACAAGGACATTCCCGGTGGTCAGCTGCTTGGCCCGACCTACGATTACACCCACCGCCTGCTGGATTTCACCCTGCTGGCAAACGGCGACGCGCCGTCGCTTGCCACCTCCGATGCCGCGCAGGAAGCCTCTCCGCACGTCTTTAGCCTGCTGGCGAAGCAGGGCCTGGCAAAAGCGGAAGAAGATTCTGGCACGGTGCCTGACGACATTACCCGCACGCCGTCGGTCTATCCGTGCTCACGCTCGTCGCGCCTGCAGCAACTGATGCGCGGCGACGAGGGGTATCTTCTGGCGCTGGCCTACTCCACCCAGCGCGGCTACGGGCGCAACCACCCGTTTGCGGCGGAGATCCGCAGCGGCTATATCGACGTCAATATCGTGCCGGAAGAGCTCGGTTTTGCAGTAAACGTCGGCGAACTGCTGGTCACCGAATGCGAAATGGTTAACGGCTTTGTCGCGCCGGAGAACGATGACCCGCACTTTACCCGCGGATACGGACTGGTGTTCGGCCTGGGCGAGCGCAAGGCGATGGCGATGGCGCTGGTTGACCGTGCGCTCCAGGCGCCGGACTACGGCGAGCACGTCGCAGGCCCGGCGCAGGACGAAGAGTTCGTGCTGGCCCACGCCGACAACGTCGAGGCCGCAGGTTTTGTGTCGCACCTCAAGCTGCCCCACTACGTCGATTTCCAGGCCGAACTGGAACTGCTGAAACGCCTGCAACGGGAGCGCAAACATGGCTAACTTAAGCGGCTACAACTTTGCCTATCTGGACGAGCAAACCAAACGCATGATCCGCCGCGCCATCCTGAAAGCCGTCGCCATTCCGGGCTATCAGGTGCCGTTCGGCGGACGCGAAATGCCGATGCCCTACGGCTGGGGCACCGGCGGCATTCAGCTCACCGCCAGCGTCATCGGCGAAGCGGACGTGCTGAAGGTTATCGACCAGGGCGCGGACGACACCACCAACGCGGTGTCAATTCGCAACTTCTTCAAACGCGTCACGGGCGTGAACACCACCGAAAAAACCGAAGACGCGACGCTGATCCAGACCCGTCACCGCATCCCTGAAACGCCGCTCGCGGAAGATCAGATTTTGATTTTCCAGGTGCCCATCCCGGAGCCGCTGCGCTTTATCGAGCCGCGCGAAACCGAGACCCGCACCATGCATGCTCTGGAAGAGTACGGCGTGATGCAGGTGAAGCTGTACGAGGATATCGCCCGCTTCGGCCATATCGCCACCACTTACGCCTACCCGGTAAAGGTAAACGGGCGCTACGTGATGGACCCGTCCCCGATCCCGAAATTCGATAACCCGAAGATGGACATGATGCCCGCCCTCCAGCTGTTTGGTGCCGGGCGCGAAAAACGCATTTATGCCGTTCCGCCCTATACCCGCGTGGAGAGTCTCGATTTTGACGACCATCCGTTTACGGTGCAGGCCTGGGACGAGCCGTGCGCCATCTGCGGCTCAACGCACAGCTATCTGGACGAAGTGGTGCTGGATGATACGGGCAAACGGATGTTTGTCTGCTCCGACACCGACTACTGCCGCCAACAGAGCGAGGCCAACAGCCAATGAAACCGCTGCTTTCGGTTAACAACCTGACCCACCTTTACGCGCCGGGCAAAGGCTTTAGCGACGTGTCGTTCGAGCTGTGGCCAGGGGAAGTACTGGGGATCGTCGGCGAGTCCGGCTCCGGCAAAACCACCCTGCTGAAATCGATCTCCGCGCGTCTGACGCCACAAAACGGCGACATTCTCTATGAGGGGGCGTCGCTGTACGGCATGAGCGAGGCCGAGCGCCGCCGCCTGCTGCGCACCGAGTGGGGCGTAGTGCATCAGCACCCGATGGACGGCCTGCGCCGTCAGGTTTCGGCGGGGGGCAATATCGGCGAACGGCTGATGGCGACCGGCGCGCGCCACTACGGCAACATCCGCGCCACGGCGCAGCACTGGCTGGAGGAGGTTGAGATCCCCGCCTCGCGCATCGACGACCTGCCAACCACCTTTTCCGGCGGTATGCAGCAGCGCTTACAGATTGCCCGCAATCTGGTGACCCATCCGAAGCTGGTGTTTATGGATGAGCCAACGGGCGGCCTCGACGTCTCCGTGCAGGCGCGACTGCTCGACCTGCTGCGCGGTCTGGTGGTGGAGCTGAACCTGGCGGTGGTGATTGTCACCCACGATTTGGGCGTTGCGCGCCTGCTGGCCGACCGTCTGCTGGTGATGAAGCAGGGTCAGGTGGTGGAAAGTGGGTTAACCGACCGCGTGCTCGACGATCCGCATCATCCGTACACCCAGCTGCTGGTGTCGTCGGTGTTGCAGAACTGAGGCCGCTGTCGCCGGGTGGCGCTGCGCTTACCCGGCCTACGAACAGCCAAACAACACCACACCTGTAGGCCGGGTAAGGCGAAGCCGCCACCCGGCAAATGACCACCGCACCAGTATTACCTGTAGGCCGGGTAAGCAAAGCGCCACCCGGCAAAAATCCCGCGAGGCCAACATGATCCACGTTGAAAATGTCAGTAAAACCTTTGTGCTCCACCAGCAAAACGGCGTGCGCCTGCCGGTCCTGCAAAACGCCTCGCTTGAGGTCACCCGCGGCGAATGCGTGGTGCTGCACGGTCACTCCGGCAGCGGCAAATCCACCCTGCTGCGCTCCCTGTACGCTAACTACCTGCCGGACGAAGGCCATATTCGCATCCGTCATCACGACGAGTGGGTCGATCTGGTGCAAGCCCCGGCGCGCAAGGTTCTCGAAGTGCGTCGCTCGACGATCGGCTGGGTCAGCCAGTTCCTGCGGGTGATCCCCCGCGTCTCGGCCCTGGACGTGGTCATGCAGCCCCTGCTCGACCTCGGCATGCCGCGCGAGACCTGCGCCGCCAAAGCTGCCGACCTGCTGACGCGCCTGAACGTGCCGGAACGCCTGTGGCACCTCGCCCCGTCGACCTTTTCCGGCGGCGAGCAGCAGCGCGTTAACATCGCGCGCGGCTTTATCATCGACTACCCGATTCTCCTTCTCGACGAACCCACCGCTTCGCTGGACGAAAAAAACAGCGCGGCCGTGGTGGCGTTGATCGAACAGGCCAAAGCGCGCGGCGCGGCGATCGTCGGGATCTTCCACGACGAAGCCGTGCGCGCCCGCGTGGCGGACAGACTGCACCCGATGGGGACCCCTGCATGATTATCAATAACGTAAAGCTGGTGCTGGAAAATGAGGTGGTTGACGGCTCAATCGAGATCCAGGACGGCGTCATCCGCGCGTTCGCTGAAACCCAGAGCCGTGCGCCCGAGGCGATGGACGGCGACGGCGGCTGGCTGCTGCCGGGGCTGATCGAACTGCATACCGATAACCTGGACAAATTCTTCACCCCACGTCCGAAGGTCGACTGGCCCGCCCATTCAGCGATGAGCAGCCACGACGCGCTGATGGTCGCCAGCGGCATCACCACCGTGCTGGACGCGGTAGCCATCGGCGACGTGCGCGACGGCGGCGACCGCCTTGAGAATCTGGAGAAGATGATTAACGCCGTGGAAGAGACGCAGAAACGCGGCCTGAACCGCGCCGAGCATCGCCTGCATCTGCGCTGCGAACTGCCGCACCACACCACCCTGCCGCTGTTTGAAAAGCTGGTGGAGCGCGAGCCGGTTTCACTGGTCTCCCTGATGGATCACTCGCCTGGCCAGCGCCAGTTCGCCAACATTGAAAAATATCGCGAGTACTACCAGGGCAAATACTCCCTGAACAACGAGGAGATGGCCCGTTATGAAGAGGAGCAGCTGGCGCTGGCCGCGCAGTGGTCGCAGCCCAACCGCCTCGCCATTGCCGCGATGTGCCGGGCGCGCAGCATCGCCCTCGCGAGCCACGATGACGCCACGCACGATCATGTCTTCGAATCCCACCAGCTTGGCAGCGTTATCGCCGAATTTCCTACCACGTTCGAAGCAGCAGACGCCTCACGCAGGCACGGCATGAACGTGCTGATGGGCGCACCCAACATCGTGCGCGGCGGTTCCCACTCCGGCAACGTGGCGGCAAGCAAGCTCGCCTCGCTCGGCCTGCTGGATATTCTCTCCTCTGACTATTACCCGGCAAGCCTGCTGGACGCTGCCTTCCGCGTGGCGGATGACGATGACAACCGTTTCACCCTGCCACAGGCGATCCGTCTGGTGACCAAAAACCCGGCATCGGCGCTGAATCTTCACGATCGCGGCGAGATTGCCGAAGGCAAACGGGCAGACCTGGTGCTGGCACACCGCAAGGGCGAGCACGTTCATATCGACCACGTCTGGCGTCAGGGAAAACGGGTGTTCTGATGGGAAAATTGATCTGGTTGATGGGGCCATCCGGCTCCGGTAAGGACAGCCTGCTGTCGGCCCTGCGCGAGCGCGAGCATGCGCAGCTGCTGGTCGCGCATCGCTATATTACCCGCCCGGCCCATGCCGGGAGTGAGAACCACATTGCGCTAAGCGAGCAGGAGTTTTTCACCCGCGCCGGGCAAAACCTGCTGGCGCTGAGCTGGCACGCCAACGGCCTGTACTACGGCGTCGGTATTGAGATCGACCTGTGGCTGCATGTCGGTTTCGACGTGCTGGTTAACGGCTCGCGCGCCCATCTGCCGCAGGCGCGCGCCCGCTATGCGGCGGCGCTGCTGCCGGTCTGCCTGGAGGTGTCGCCCGAGGTGTTGCGCCATCGCCTGCACGCCCGGGGCCGCGAATCGGCCCGCGAAATCGATCAGCGGCTCGAACGGGCGGCGCGTTATACCCCGTCGGCGTGTCATATCCTCAATAACGATGGAAGTTTGCTACAGTCAGTCGAGACCTTTTTATCACTTATCCGCCAGAAGGAGAATCAGCATGCCTGACTGCCCGCTTCGCCCCGCCACCCCCGACGACGCGCAAATCGTCTATTCCCTGATCTGCGAGCTTAAGCAGGCAGAATTCGACCATCAGGCGTTTCACGCAGGCTATCTTGCCAACCTGCAGGACCACAATATGCGCTACCAGCTTGCCGAACTGGACGGGCAGGTTATCGGCATGATCGGCCTGCATATGCAGTTTCACCTGCATCACGCCAGATGGATCGGCGAGATCCAGGAGCTGGTGGTGATGCCGCAGGCGCGTGGGTTAAAAGTGGGCAGCCAACTGCTGGCGTGGGCGGAGGAGGTCGCGCGCCAGGCAGGTGCCGAGCTGACGGAGCTGTCCACCAGCGTGAAGCGCGTGGATGCGCACCGCTTTTATCTTCGCGAAGGCTACACGCAAAGCCATTTCAGGTTCACCAAACCGCTGTAAAGGTACGTTATGAGTCTGACGATTACGTTAACGGGCACGGGCGGCGCTCAGCTGGTGCCGGTATTTGGCTGCGACTGCCCGGCCTGCCGCCGGGCGCGGTTGCAGGAAAATCATCGCCGTCGTCCCTGCAGCGCGGCGGTCAAATTCAATGACGCGGTGACCCTGCTGGATGCGGGCATTCCACACCTGATGGACGACTGGCCGGCTGGCAGCTTCCAGCAGTTTTTACTGACGCATTACCATATGGATCATGTTCAGGGATTGTTTCCCCTGCGCTGGGGCGTGGGCGCGACAATCCCGGTGTACGGTCCGCCTGACGAGGCGGGCTGCGATGATCTGTTCAAACACCCCGGCATTCTCGATTTCAGCCATAGGGTCGAGCCCTTTGTCGTCTTCGAACTTCAGGGTATGCGTGTCACGCCGCTGCCGCTTAACCACTCAAAGCTGACCTTTGGCTACCTGCTGGAAAGCGCTCACAGCCGCGTGGCCTGGCTGTCCGACACCGCCGGTCTGCCGGAGAAAACGGTCAAGTTCCTGCTCAACAACCGGCCACAGGCGATGATCATCGACTGTAGTCATGAACCACGCGCCGAAACGCCGCGCAACCATTGCGATCTCAACACGGTCATCGCCCTGAACAAGGTGATTAGATGCCCGCAGGTGATCCTGACGCATATCAGCCATCAGTTTGACGTCTGGATGATGGATAACCCGCTACCGGAAGGGTTTGAAGCGGGCTATGACGGGATGGTGCTGGCGCTGGACTAGCCGGTTTTCTCCCTCTCCCTGTGGGAGAGGGCCGGGGTGAGGGCATCAGGCCGCACGGTATCACCTATCGTAATCATCCTCTAACCGCCGCTCATCTTCCTCTAACTGCCGTCGATCGTCGTCGAGCTGGCGCTGACGTTCATCCAGGCGACGGCGTCTGTCCTCAAGCTGCCTGCGGCGATCGTCATACTGGCGGCTGTCCGTACGGCGACGATCGTCATACCGATCATCATCATCGCTACGGCTGCTGCCGGGGTTATAGGCGTCGTTAATCGCCTGCTGGATGTTGCCAATGGCATCATCAATCACATCAGCATGAACCTGGCCGGTCAGCGTCAGCAGGCCAAATAACAGAGCGGTAGAGTAACGTTTCATAAAGCCAGTCTCGCAGCGGTTGAGCTGGCTTTACGGTAATGAACGTCCCGGGAGCGAGGTAGCGGAGAAATCTCAAATTATCCTCGCCTGCTTTGTCACATCCACGGCCCGTTCGACACGTCAATTTTGACGATTGGCCGCTTTTCGTCAGGGTTCTGACGACACATCGCCCGTAGCGTCAGGCAATACCCACATCAAAAACATGGCATAGAAGCTGCATAGTCACTGCGAAAGAATTGACTAACGGGAGCAGACTGATGAAAAAAGTCGTCACGGTGTGTCCTTATTGTGCCTCAGGTTGCAAGATCCACCTGGTGGTCGATAACGGCAAAATCGTCCGGGCGGAGGCAGCACAGGGGAAAACCAACCAGGGGACGCTGTGCCTGAAAGGCTACTATGGCTGGGATTTTATTAACGATACCCAGATCCTTACCCCGCGCCTGAAAACCCCCATGATCCGCCGCGAGCGCGGTGGCAGGCTGGAATCCGTCTCCTGGGACGAGGCGCTGGACTACGTCGCCACGCGCCTGAGCGCCATCAAAGCCAAGTACGGTCCGGATGCCATTCAGACCACCGGCTCGTCGCGCGGGACAGGGAATGAAACCAACTATGTGATGCAAAAATTCGCACGCGCCGTTATTGGTACCAATAACGTCGACTGCTGCGCGCGCGTTTGACACGGCCCATCGGTTGCAGGTCTGCACCAGTCGGTCGGTAACGGCGCAATGAGTAATGCGATTAACGAAATAGATAACACCGATCTGGTGTTTATCTTTGGCTATAACCCGGCGGATTCTCACCCTATCGTCGCCAATCACGTGATTAACGCGAAGCGCAACGGGGCAAAAATCATCGTCTGCGATCCGCGTAAAATCGAAACTGCACGCATCGCGGATATGCACATCGCGCTGAAAAACGGCTCGAATATCGCGCTGCTGAATGCGATGGGGCACGTCATCATTGAGGAAAATCTCTACGACCAGGCGTTTGTCGCCAGCCGTACAGAGGGCTTTGAAGAGTACCGGAAAATTGTCGAAGGCTATACGCCAGAGTCGGTTGAAGCGATAACCGGCGTCAGCGCGCAGGAAATTCGCCAGGCCGCGCGGATGTACGCGGGGGCAAAAACCGCAGCTATCCTGTGGGGCATGGGCGTTACCCAGTTCTATCAGGGCGTGGAAACCGTGCGTTCGCTGACCAGCCTCGCGATGCTGACCGGCAACCTCGGCAAAGCGCACGTCGGCGTAAACCCGGTGCGTGGGCAGAACAACGTGCAGGGCGCGTGTGATATGGGAGCGCTGCCGGATACCTATCCGGGCTATCAGTACGTGAAAGACCCGGAAAACCGCGCGAAGTTTGCGAAGGCCTGGGGCGTGAAGAGCCTGCCTGAGCACACCGGCTATCGCATCAGCGAGCTGCCGCACCGCGCGGCGCACGGCGAAGTGCGCGCGGCCTATATTATGGGCGAAGATCCGCTCCAGACCGACGCCGAGCTGTCCGCAGTGCGCAAAGGGTTTGAGGATCTTGAGCTGGTGATTGTGCAGGACATCTTTATGACCAAAACGGCGGCCGCGGCGGATGTGATTTTACCGTCGACCTCCTGGGGCGAGCATGAAGGTGTCTACACCGCAGCGGATCGCGGCTTCCAGCGCTTCTTCAAAGCGGTAGAGCCAAAGTGGGACCTGAAAACGGACTGGCAGATCATCAGCGAAATTGCCACCCGCATGGGTTATCCAATGCACTACAACAACACGCAGGAGATCTGGGACGAGCTGCGAAATCTGTGTCCGGACTTCACCGGTGCCACCTATGAAAAAATGGGTGAGCTGGGGTATATCCAGTGGCCGTGCCGCGATGAGTCAGACGCCGATCAGGGCACGTCGTATCTCTTTGAAGAGAAGTTCGACACCCCGAACGGGCTGGCGCAGTTCTTCACCTGCGACTGGGTCGCGCCTGTCGATAAACTCACCGACGAGTATCCGATGGTGCTCTCCACGGTGCGTGAGGTGGGCCACTACTCCTGCCGTTCAATGACCGGCAACTGTGCTGCGCTCGCCGCGCTGGCAGATGAGCCCGGCTATGCGCAGATCAACACTGCCGACGCCGAGCGTCTGGGCATTGAAGATGAAGCGCTGGTGTGGGTAAGCTCGCGTAAGGGGCGGATTATTACTCGTGCGCAGGTCAGCGACAGGCCGAACAAAGGGGCGGTCTATATGACCTACCAGTGGTGGATCGGCGCCTGTAACGAGCTGGTGACGGAGAACCTCAGCCCGATAACCAAAACACCGGAGTATAAATACTGCGCCGTACGCGTAGATCCCATTGCCGATCAGCACGCCGCTGAACGCTATGTGATTGACGAATATACGAAGCTGAAAGCCCGGCTGCGCGAAAGCGCGATGGGGTGAAGCCGTTAATTAAACGGTGAATAAAGGGGATGATATATTCATCCCCTTTTTATATTTAAATATACTCATTATATTTAAATATATTTATCCCGGAAGGCGTCTCGCAAAATAATGTAATTTGCGCCAAAAAGAATTACATCTTTGCATTTTAATTCATAGGGATAAGATAGGCGGCGGGTGCTTAAGACTTTCTGTCTTGAGCATTGTTGAGGGACAGAAAGTGGAGAGCCCCGGGAAATTTGCATTTACCCGAGGCTACCCTCCCCAACTACCAACAAGTTGAGGGTAGCCTCTTATTCTTTTTTTGACAAGGAGTAAAAGGCATGACGCCATTAAAAGCTGCGTTAGGCATTGTTTCAATTATTTGCCTGACTATAGTGATATTCGCCTTTATTAATCGCGGCAAGTTATGCGAACTCACAATAAAGAGTGAACATCAGGAGGTGGCGGCGAAATTAGCCTGTATTTCAGGCTAACCTCATCGGGCGGAACAGCCGTTCCGCCCGGCTTGTAGGATGCTGAGGTCTTAATGCACCCGTTTTTTTCTTTTGTGACCGCGATTATACTGCGCGCTATGTACCTTACTGATAAGAATCCATGAAACCCATTTTACTGTTGTTGCTTGTATTTACCTCGCTTGCCCATGCCGATGAGATTGGCAGTCAGTACAGGCAGCAGGCCGACGCGGGCGACGCGCGCGCCCAGTATTATCTGGCCGACACCTGGTTCAGTTCCGGCGACAGCAAACAGGCGGCGCTGTGGGCTGAAAAAGCGGCAAAAGGTGGCGACGTCGACGCCATGGGGCTGCTGTCACAGATCCATTTTTCCCAGGGGGACTACGCTCAGGCCAAAGCCCTGGCGCAGCAGGCCACCATCGCGGGCAGTAAACGCGGTGCGATTATGCTGGCGCGTCTGCTGGTGAACACCCAGGCGGGTAAACCCGATTATCCGCAGGCGATTCAGCTTCTGGAGGGTGCTACCGGAGATATAGAAAGCGATTCGGCCGTTGATGCGCAAATGCTGCTGGGGCTGATTTATGCCAACGGCGTTGAGGTGGCGCAGGATGACGTAAAAGCGGCCTCCTGGTTTAAGCGCAGCTCCTCGCTGTCGCGGACGGGTTACGCTGAGTACTGGGCGGGAATGCTGTTCCAGCAGGGCGAAAAAGGCTTTATCACGCCAAACAAACAGAAGGCGCTGTACTGGTTAAACCTGAGCTGTACTGAAGGGTTTGATACGGGATGCGAGGAGTTTGATGCATTGAGCGGGGAGTAAGTGCCGGGGGGCGGCTTCGCCTTACCCGGCCAACAAATCCGTAGGCCCGGTAGCGCAGCGCCACCGGGCTTAGGATGTTACTGATCTGCCGTCTTATCAAATCGACCCAGCACATCGCGTTCATACGCCAGCGCTTTCTTACGGTCAAACTTGTGTTCCCACTTGGCGATCACCAGCACCGCCAGCGCATTACCCACCACGTTCAGCGCGGTACGCGCCATGTCGAGGATACGGTCGACGCCGGCAATAAACGCCAGGCCTTCCAGCGGAATACCGACGCTGCCCAGCGTCGCCAGCAGCACCACAAACGACACGCCCGGCACACCGGCGATACCTTTTGAGGTGACCATTAAGGTCAGCACCAGCACGATTTCCTGCCACAGGGAGAGGTCAATCCCGTACAGCTGCGCGATAAAGATTGCCGCAATACTTTGATAGAGCGTTGAGCCGTCGAGGTTAAAGGAGTAACCGGTCGGCACCACAAAGCTGGTAATAGACGCCGGGGCACCGTAGGCCTCCATCTTCTCAATAATACGCGGCAGCACGCTTTCAGAGCTGGCCGTAGAGTACGCCAGAATCAGCTCGTCTTTCAGGATACGGATCAGGATCCAGATGCTCAGCCCGCACAGGCGCGCCACGAGGCCCAGCACCACCAGCGCGAAGAACAGGATCGCGAAGTGCACCAGAATCACCAGCTTCGCCAGCGGCCACAGTGAGGCGAAGCCGAAGTTCGCCACGGTCACGGCGATCAGCGCAAATACCCCGACCGGCGCATAGCGCATCACCATGTGGGTCACTTTGAACATGGTTTCAGAGATAGAGCGGAAGACGGTCACCAGCGGTTCACGATGGGTCGCAGGCAGGGAAGAAAGCCCCAGACCAAACAATACCGAGAAGAAGATAATCGGCAACATCTCGCCCTTCGCCATAGACGCCACGATGTTGGTTGGCACCAGCGACAGAATAGTGCCCATCAGCCCATGGGCATGGCTCTGCACATCAGCGGTTGTACTTTGGTATTTCGAAATATCCACCGTCGCCAGTTGCGACATATCAATCCCGGAGCCGGGCTGAAACACGTTCGCCAGGGTGATACCCAGAATAATGGCGACCGTCGTGATCACTTCGAAATAGATGATGGTTTTAGCGCCGATACGACCCAGCTGCTTCGCATCACCCACGCCTGCAATACCGACCACCAGCGTCGAGATCACAATCGGGACGACAATCATCTTGATCAGATGAATAAATATATCGCCTGCCGGAGAGAGCAGGTTCGCAATCAGCCACTCGCGGCTGTCGCTATGATAATGGAGGTAACTGCCCAGTAAGATGCCCAGCACAAGGGCCAGCAGGATCTGCCAGGCCAGGCTGACTTTCAAATTTTTCATAAAAACAGACTTCCTCAATGAAATCTCCACTCCATCAGAACTGCATGAAAATGGGGACATACTGAAAGGGTATGAATTGTGTTGCGTTGGTTTATGGGATTTTTTAACGCGCCGTATGAGTATCATTTGCACGGCATGCTGCGCAAGCCTTAAAGAACGAGGCTTTTCACTACAAAAAGAGTCTGTGACGCGAATTTGTAATAATTCTTATAAATAACCTTTTGTTATAAAAACGCTTTTTTCCAACTAAATGTGAATAATCTTTCGCGTAAATTATTTCCCTTCAAAGTGTCATTCGCTCATTTTTCAACCGGGTCAGACAATGCGTGATCTGCCGCCCAAATCCTAAACAAAGCTTGTAAAGCCCCTACTCTTAACGTTTTTGCGACATATTATTAACATCTTACAAGGAGAAAAAAAGCCATGAGCCAAGTACACAAACACGACATTCCCGCAAACATTGCGGACCGTTGCCTGATAAGCCCCGAGCAGTACCACGAGAAGTATCAGCAATCCATCACCAGCCCGGATGCGTTCTGGGGTGAGCAGGGTCATATTCTTGACTGGATCACGCCCTATCAGAAGGTGAAAAACACCTCCTTCGCGCCGGATAACGTCTCCATTAAATGGTATGAAGACGGCACGCTAAACCTGGCGGCAAACTGCCTGGATCGCCACCTTGCCGAGCGCGGCAATGAAACGGCCATCATCTGGGAAGGCGACGACGCTTCTCAGAGTAAACACATTACCTATAAAGAACTGCACCGCGACGTGTGCCGCTTTGCCAACGTGCTGCTGGATCAGGGCATCAAAAAAGGCGACGTTGTGGCGATTTATATGCCTATGGTCCCGGAAGCGGCCGTGGCGATGCTGGCCTGCGCGCGTATCGGCGCGATCCACTCCGTTATCTTCGGCGGCTTTTCGCCTGAAGCGGTGGCCGGGCGCATCATCGACTCCAGCTCTAAGCTTGTGATCACCGCCGATGAAGGCGTACGCGCCGGGCGCGGCATTCCGCTGAAGAAAAACGTCGATGAGGCGCTGAAAAACCCGAACGTAAAAACCATCAGCAACGTTATCGTATTTAAACGTACCGGCGGCAACATCGACTGGCACGAAGGACGCGACCTGTGGTGGAGCGACCTGATGGCGAACGCCAGCGACCAGCATCAGCCAGAAGAGATGAACGCCGAAGATCCGCTGTTTATCCTTTATACCTCCGGGTCGACCGGCAAGCCGAAGGGCGTGCTGCACACCACCGGGGGCTATCTGGTTTACGCGGCAACCACCTTCAAATATGTGTTCGATTACCATCCGGGCGACATTTACTGGTGTACCGCCGACGTAGGCTGGGTCACCGGCCACAGCTACCTGCTGTACGGCCCACTGGCCTGCGGGGCCACCACCCTGATGTTCGAGGGCGTGCCAAACTGGCCGACCCCGGCGCGCATGTGCCAGGTGGTCGACAAACATCAGGTTAACATTCTCTATACCGCCCCTACGGCGATCCGCGCCCTGATGGCGGAAGGGGATAAGGCGATTGAAGGCACCGACCGCTCTTCGCTGCGCATTCTGGGTTCTGTGGGCGAGCCGATTAACCCGGAAGCCTGGGAGTGGTACTGGAAGAAGATCGGCAACGAGAAATGCCCGGTGATGGATACCTGGTGGCAGACCGAAACCGGCGGCTTCATGATCACTCCGCTGCCGGGAGCCACGCCGCTGAAAGCGGGGTCGGCAACGCGTCCGTTCTTCGGCGTGCAGCCGGCGCTGGTGGATAACGAAGGTAACCCGCTTGAGGGCGCCACCGAGGGCAACCTGGTGATCACCGATTCCTGGCCTGGCCAGGCCCGCACCCTGTTTGGCGATCATGAGCGCTTCGAGCAGACCTACTTCTCCACCTTTAAAAACATGTATTTCAGCGGCGACGGCGCACGGCGTGACGAAGACGGTTACTACTGGATCACCGGGCGCGTGGATGACGTGCTGAACGTCTCCGGCCACCGTCTGGGCACGGCGGAAATAGAATCCGCGCTGGTATCCCATCCGAAAATTGCTGAAGCCGCAGTTGTCGGGATCCCGCACAACATTAAGGGCCAGGCGATTTATGCCTACGTCACGCTGAACCACGGCGAAGAACCGTCGCCAGAGCTGTATGCCGAGGTGCGCAACTGGGTGCGTAAAGAGATTGGCCCGCTTGCCACGCCGGATGTTCTGCACTGGACCGACTCGCTGCCGAAAACCCGCTCCGGCAAGATCATGCGCCGTATTCTGCGCAAAATCGCGGCGGGCGATACCAGCAACCTCGGCGATACCTCAACGCTTGCCGATCCTGGCGTGGTGGACAAACTGCTCGAAGAGAAGCAGGCCATCGCAATGCCTTCGTAGCCCCTCACCCTACCCCTCTCCCCATAGGGGAGAGGGAATAAAAACAACCCTCCCCAAAGGATTTCGCGTTGCAGGAAGGCGGCAAGCGAGAACATCCCCAGGAGCATAGTTCACTATGTGACTGGGGTGGTCGAGTGCGGCCAACGCACCTGCGGCGCGAAAGACGAAGGGGGACCTTTGGAGACTCTGTGATGAATAACGATATTTGTCAGCAGATAGAGAACAGTGCGCACTACAGGGAGCTCGTCGAAAAACGGCAACGGTTTGCCTTCTTACTTTCCATCATCATGCTGATTATCTACGTCGGCTTTATCTTACTGATCGCCTTTGCCCCGCACTGGCTCGGCACGCCGCTGCACGCGGGCACCAGCGTCACGCGCGGCATTCCGATTGGTATCGGCGTGATTGTCATTTCGTTTGTCCTGACCGGCGTGTACGTCTGGCGCGCGAACGGGGAATTCGATCGTCTTAACAAGGCCGTTCTGCGCGAGGTAAAAGCATCATGAAGCGAGTCCTGACAGCGCTTGCCGCCACACTTCCCTTTGCAGCCCAGGCTGCGGATGCCCTGACCGGCGACGTGCAGCGCCAGCCGACCAACTGGCAGGCGATCATCATGTTCCTGATTTTCGTGCTACTGACCCTGTACATCACCTACTGGGCGTCGAAGCGCGTGCGCTCGCGTAACGATTACTACACCGCGGGCGGCAACATTACCGGTTTTCAGAACGGGCTGGCGATTGCGGGTGACTTTATGTCTGCCGCGTCGTTCCTTGGCATTTCTGCCCTGGTTTACACCTCCGGCTATGACGGCCTGATTTACTCCCTCGGCTTCCTCGTCGGCTGGCCGATCATTCTGTTCCTGATTGCCGAGCGTTTGCGTAACCTCGGGCGCTACACCTTCGCCGACGTGGCATCCTATCGCCTGAAACAGGGGCCAATTCGCACCCTCTCCGCCTGCGGCTCGCTGGTGGTCGTGGCGCTGTACCTGATTGCGCAGATGGTTGGCGCAGGCAAACTGATTGAACTGCTGTTCGGCCTGAACTACCACGTTGCGGTGGTGCTGGTCGGCGTGCTGATGGTGATGTACGTCCTGTTTGGCGGCATGCTCGCCACGACATGGGTGCAGATCATCAAAGCGGTGCTGCTGCTGTTCGGCGCGAGCTTTATGGCCTTTATGGTGATGAAGCACGTCGGTTTCAGCTTCAATAACCTGTTCACCGAAGCGATGGCGGTGCACCCGAAAGGGGAAGCGATCATGAGCCCGGGCGGCCTGGTGAAAGACCCTATCTCTGCCCTTTCGCTCGGCCTCGGGTTGATGTTCGGTACGGCGGGCCTGCCGCACATCCTGATGCGCTTCTTCACGGTGGCAGACGCGCGTGAAGCGCGTAAGAGCGTCTTCTACGCCACCGGGTTTATGGGCTACTTCTATATCCTGACCTTTATCATCGGCTTTGGCGCCATCATGCTGGTGGGGGCGAATCCGGCGTTCAAGGACGCGGCGGGCGCGCTGATTGGCGGTAACAACATGGCGGCAGTGCATCTGGCCGACGCGGTGGGCGGTAACCTGTTCCTCGGCTTTATCTCCGCCGTGGCCTTTGCCACCATCCTGGCGGTGGTCGCCGGGCTGACGCTGGCCGGGGCATCGGCGGTTTCGCACGATCTCTATGCCAACGTGATCCGCAAAGGGGCAAGCGAACGCGACGAGCTGAAAGTGTCCAAAATCACCGTGCTGGTACTGGGCGTGGTGGCGATCCTGCTGGGGATTTTGTTCGAGAAACAGAACATCGCCTTTATGGTGGGGCTGGCCTTCTCAATTGCGGCAAGCTGTAACTTCCCAATCATTCTGCTCTCCATGTACTGGTCGAAGCTGACCACCCGTGGGGCAATGATTGGCGGCTGGCTGGGGCTGCTGACGGCGGTGATTTTGATGATCCTCGGCCCGACGATTTGGGTGCAGATCCTTGGTCACGAAAGCGCCATCTTCCCGTATGAATATCCGGCGCTGTTCTCTATCGCCGTGGCGTTTATCGGTATCTGGTTCTTCTCGGCGACGGACAACTCACCGGAGGGCAACCTGGAACGCGAGAAATTCCGCGCCCAGTTTATCCGCTCACAAACCGGCCTGGGTGTAGAACAGGGCCGCGCGCACTAAGCCTCCCTCCCCGGCCGCAGGGCCGGGGAGTTAAAACATCACCCACGCCACAAGCGGCGCGATCAGCACCATCACCACGCCCGAAAGCATCATCACCAGGCTTGCCACAACGCCCTCCTGCTGACCCAGCTCATACGACCGCGCCGTGCCCGCACCGTGCGACGCCGCACCAAACCCTGCCCCTTTGGCCATCCCTTCCCGGATGGAAAGACGCAAAAACAGCATATCGCCAACCGCCATGCCAAACACGCCCGTGACGACCACAAACAGCGCCACCAGATCCGGCTGGCCGCCGAGCGGTTTCGCCGCCGCCAGCGCAAACGGCGTGGTGACCGAGCGCACGGCCAGGCTGCGCTGGATCTCATCGGAGAGGGTAAACAGCCGCGCCAGCCAGACGGAGCTGCACACTGCCACCACCGTGGCGGTCATCACCCCCGCGCTCAGCGACATCCAGTGGCGTTTGATGATCGCGAGGTTGTCGTACACCGGCACCGCAAAGGCGATGGTCGCCGGGCCGAGCAGCCACAGCAGCCAGTGGGATTCGCCGATGTAGTTCTGCCAGGAGATATGCCCGAACACCAGCATCAGCACCAGCAGGATCGGCGTGAACACCAGCGGCATCAGCGGCAGCGCGTGAAAACGACGATACAGCCGCTTGTTGGCAAAATAGATAACCAGGGTAGCCACCAGGCACAAAACGCTGATCTGAAAATTAGTCATGCTTCTGCCTGCTGATTTCAAAGCGGTACACTTTATCCACCACCCACGCGGTAGCACCCAGCACCATCAGCGTGCTCAGGGCGATGACCGCAAAAATACGCCAGCCGTCGACCATCAGCAGCTGCGCGTAGTTCACCACCGCCACCACTGCCGGCACAAAGAACAGCAGCATTTCCGCCAGCAGCCAGCGCGCTCCGGCGCGCACCCAGCTCAGGGGAAGTATGCGGCAGAGAATGAGCGTCAGCATCAGCACCATCCCTACCAGATTGGCGGGCAGCGGCAGATGCAGCCAGCCGACAAGATATTCAGCAAAAACAAAGAGTCCGGCATAAAGCAGTACCTGAACCGGTACCTGGAGTCGTTGTACAACGGCAGGCGTAACACGGCTTAACGCCACGGCCATGGGTGATTTCCTCAAAAATGAGACGGAGCGCCAGTATAGTGAGCGCACGCCCCGGGCAGAAATGAATTAAAATCATCGAAGGTATAGTTCCGAGGAATAATCATGGACATAAGAACGCTGCGCTATTTTGTCGAAGTGGTTCGCCAGCAAAGTTTTACCCGCGCAGCGGAGAAGTTATTTGTCACCCAGCCCACCATCAGCAAGATGCTAAAAAACCTTGAAGATGAACTGAACTGTACCCTGCTTATCCGCGACGGGCGCAAGCTTCTGCTGACCGACACCGGGCGCGTGGTGTTTGAGCGCGGGCTGGCGATCCTCGCGGAGTTCCGCCAGCTGGAAGCGGAGCTGGGAGATATCAATCACCTGACGAAGGGGCTGCTGCGCCTGGGCATTCCGCCGATGGTCGGCATGATGATGGCCGGGCCCATCAGCCTGTTTCGCCAACGCTACCCCGGCGTGGAGCTTAAAATTTCCGAGTTTGGCGGCCTGACGGTGCAGCAGGCCGTGACCAACGGCGAACTGGACGTGGCGATGACGGCGCTGCCGGTTGAGGAGGAGAGCGGTCTGGCGACGCTGCCCCTGTTCAGCCATCCGCTGTGCGTGCTGGTGCCGCGTTCCGGTGAATGGCTGCACATCGACTCGGTGAAACCCGAGCAGCTCGGCGAGCATCCGCTTTTGATCTACAACGAAGATTTCGCGCTCAGCCGCCAACTGATGGCGCTGTTTCAGCAGCATAACGTCAAGCCGCGCATCGCGGTGCGCAGCGGCCAGTGGGACTTTCTGGCAGCGATGGTGCAGGCGGGCGTGGGGATTGCGATCCTGCCACAGCCCATTTGCGAACGGCTGGATAAAAACACCCTGCGCTGGATCCCGCTGGAGAGCGAGCTGCACTGGCAGCTGGGCATGATTTGGCGCGAAGGGGTCTATTTGTCGCACAGCGCGCAGGCGTGGCTGAAATGCTGCGAGGGGTTTTGGATGCCGCCTGAATAGCCGGGTGGCGGCTTCGCCTTACCCGGCCTACAGGACTTGTAGGCCCGGTAAGCGCAGCGCCACCGGGCAAAACGCTACTGATTCTCTATCAACAGCGCTTCCAGCAGGTCCAGATCGTGCAGCAGCTTTTGCAGCGTCTCGTTGCTGATCTGGCGCGTGGCGCGCAGGTGATACAGCTCGGCGCGCTCGGAGCGCAGCGCCGCCAGGCGGAACCGGCGCTCCAGGTTCTCTTCCTGCAGCGAGCTTTCCACGTCGTTACGTCCGTCCGCACGGCGGCGCAAATTACCGATCACGCGGGAACTCACCTCGGTCAGCAGCTGGTTATCAATGTTCTCTTCGCTGTCTGCGGCAAGGCGCTCCTCCATCTTCTGGATCGCCACAATCGCCACTTCGGCGGTGGCCGCCCGGGCAATCCGCTCCTCTTTGTGCTGCTGGCCAGAGTCACCGACATCAATATGCTGGAGCAGCATCGGCAGCATGATCACCCCGACAAACAGCGAGAACAGGATCACGCCCGCCGCCAGGAAGACCAGCTCGTAACGCGCCGGGAAGACGTCGCCCGTGGGCAGCAGCAGCGGAATGGAGAGCACACCGGCGAGGGTAATCGCCCCGCGCACGCCCGCAAAGGAGGCGATCAGCAGCTCGCGGGTGGACCATGAACCGAACTCCATCGGCTTTTTCTTCAGGAAGCGCATGCTGAAGTTCTTCATCGTCCACAGCCAGCCGAAACGCACCAGCATCAGCGCCAGATAGATCAGCACGATATCGGTGAACAGCATCCAGGTTTCGACGTTAGGGTCAGCTTCTGCCGCCACCAGCGACGACTCCAGAATGCCCGGCAGCTGCAGGCCCAACAGCAGAAACACCATGCCGTTAAAGACAAATTCCAGCATCGCCCAGGTGCTGTTGGCGCGCAGACGCATCGCCAGCGGCGCGCGGCGCATCACGCCGGAGCGGGTGATGGTCATCCCCGCCGCAACCGCCGCCAGAATGCCCGACACGCCAATGTGTTCGGCAATCAGGTAAGAGGCAAACGGCAGCAGGAACAGCAGCACGATCTGGGTGGCCGGCTCATCGCCGCCCCAGCGGCTGAGGAAGCGCAGCGAACGACCATACAGCCAGCTCACCACGAAGCCCGCCAGAATACCGCCGATCGCCACCTTAAAGAATTCCATGGTCGCGCCGCCCACGGTGAAGACCATCGTCCCCATCGCGACCGCCACGGCAAACTTCAGAGCGACCAGGCCAGAGGCGTCGTTCATCAGCGCCTCGCCTTGCAAAATGCCCATGATTTTCTTCGGAATACGGCCTTCGCCGACAATGCCGGACAGCGCCACGGCATCGGTTGGTGAGAGCACGGCCGCCAGCGCAAAGGCCGGAATAAGCGGAATGCCCGGCACGGTCCAGTAGATCAGGTAGCCAATCCCGACCACGGTGACCACCACCAGCGCCAGCGCCAGGCCGAAGATCTCTCGCCCATGCTCAAGGAATTCGCGGGTCGGCGTTTTCCAGCCATCGGCGAACAGCAGCGGCGGAATAAACAGCACGAGGAACAGCTCGGGGTCGAACTCGACGTGCAGGCCAAACGTCGGCCACGCCAGCAGCGCGCCGATAGCAATTTGCATAAGTGGAAGCGGTAGCTGGAAGGGCAGTACGCGTGTGACCACCCCCGATAACGAAACCACCAGGATCATGATGAGTATTGTGAAGAAGATTTCCATGCGTTCCCTGTTTGCTGTGTTGCTTATGTACTTCAAAAGGCGTCGTGCCTTTCAGTCTATCCTCTCCAGAGTAACGCAAAAGGCAACGAGATGAGTTCTGAAAATAAAAACGGGCGGCCTGAGCCACCCGTTTTCGCAGGAAAAGACAAATCAGATGGCCCAGCCGCCCGCGTAGAACGCCACCAGCGCGATGGCGATCACCACGGTGCCGATGTTCAGCTTGCGCCACTCGCCGGAAACCAGGCGACCAATGACCAGCGACGCGAAGCCGATCATGATGCCGGTCACGATGTTGCAGGTCAGCACGATGAACACCGCGGTAATAAGGCCTGACATGGCATCCACGAAATCGGCAAAGTCGATTTTCGCCACGTTGCTCAGCATCAGCAGACCGACGTACATCAGCGCCGGTGCGGTTGCGTAAGCAGGCACCAGGTAGGAGAGCGGAGAGAGGAACAGGATCAGCAGGAACAGCACGCCCACGGTGATCGCCGTCAGGCCGGTTTTACCGCCTGCCGCCGTGCCCGCTGCGGACTCAATGTACACCGCTGCCGGGGCCGCCCCTACCAGGCCGGAGAAGACGCTGCTCAAAGAGTCAGTCGTCAGCGCTTTGCCGCCATCAATAATCTGGCCGTCTTTATCCAGCAGGTTCGCCTGACCGGCGACCGCGCGGATGGTCCCGGTGGCATCAAACACCGCCGTCATCACCAGCGCCAGCACGCTTGGCAGGATCACCGGGTTCAGTGCGCCCACGATATCCAGGCTGCCAATCAGGGAGTTGCCGTTGTCATCGCTCAGCGACGGCATGGCAAAAATGCCGGAGAAGTGCACGGTCGGGTCGAAGATCAGGCCAACAATGGACACACCGATAATGGTCAGCAGAATGCCGCCAGGCACTTTCAGTTTTTCCAGACCAATAATCACCGCCAGCCCCACCAGGGACATGATCACCGGGAAGCTGGCGAAGTTGCCCAGCGCAACCGGCAGGCCGTCCAGCGGGTTCTTGATCACCAGGCCAACGCCGTTTGCGGCAATCAGCAGCAGGAACAGGCCGATACCGATACCGGTGCCGTGCGCCACGCCCTGCGGCAGGTTGCGCAAAATCCAGCTACGAATACCGGTTGCGGAGATAATGGTAAACAGCACGCCCATCAGGAACACGGCGCCGAGGGCGACCGGTACGCTAATGTGTTGACCCAGCACCAGGCTGAACGCGGTAAAGGCGGTCAGCGAGATGGCGCAGCCGATAGCCAGCGGCAGGTTCGCCCACAGGCCCATGACGATAGAACCAACGCCCGCCACGAGGCAGGTGGCAACAAAGACAGCCGCAGGCGGGAAGCCCGCCTTGCCCAGCATGCCCGGCACAACGATGACGGAGTAAACCATCGCCAGAAACGTGGTCAGACCGGCAACGACTTCCTGACGCACGGTGCTGCCGCGCGCAGAAATTTTAAACATGGCGTCAAGCGAACCGCCGGTACGCGCAGATGGCGTAGACATAGAAAACATCCCCTGAGAATTTTTTTAGATCGCCTGCAAACGTGGTGGAGACTCCACTGCCAGCTAAACGTCAAATCCTTGTGCTACGTTTGCGACGAAAGGGGCGTCACAAAAAAAGCAAACGTTTAGCTCCGCGCTTACAAAACGGGTGGTCAATTTAAGGCAAACGATTATCTAGCCTAATCCCCGCCCTTTTCAACTGAACTTTCTCGTTTTGGACTAATTTTCGCGTATGTCGCCGAAGAAATAAGCAGAGGATGCGCAAACGTTACCGTGGATGCGCATTTTCGTAACAGTTACGCGTCACCGGGAAGGGTCAGCGGCCCGCCTTTTTCGAGGGTTCTCTGCCAGGCCGGGAGGTTCTCAACTTTTGCTTTCCATGCGCGGGTGTGCGGCAGGTTTTCAATGCCGCCTCGCGACAGCAGGGCGAAAATCGGGAAGCTCATCTGAATATCGGCCATGCTCAGCGTCTCCCCGGCAAACCAACTGTGTTGCGCAAGATGGGATTCGATAAAGCGCGCGTGGGTTTCCAGCTGGCGGTTGAGATAGGCTTTTTGTACCCCCTGCCCCAGCGCTTTACCCAGCGTTCGCAGGCCAAACGGTACCGGCGGTTTGCCGAGGCTGTTGAAAACCAGCTTCATCAGGAGCAGCGGCATCAGCGAGCCTTCGGCATAATGCAGCCAGAAGCGGTACTGCACCTTGTCGGCGGCATCCTGCGGCTTGAGCCGGGCATCGGCATCGTAGGTTTCCTGCAGGTATTCGAGGATCGCGCCGGATTCCGCCAGGATCAGGCCGTTATCTTCCAGCACCGGCGATTTCCCCAGCGGGTGCACTTTTTTGAGCGACTCGGGTGCCAGCATCGTCTTTTCACGCTGGTAGTGAACAATCTCATAGGGCAGAGAAAGTTCTTCAAGCGCCCAGATGACCCGATGTGAACGCGACTGGTTAAGATGGTGGACCTTTAGCATCGTCTTCTCCTGTGAATGATCACTTTTAACTATAGAAAATCGAACAACATCGCGAAAAAAATTCGGCTAAAAAGCGTTCAGCTGCGCTGGCGAAATAGCCGGGCCTGGGTAGAATTAAAGTGTCAGCACAAACCGGAACCTCACCCAACTTGCTCGACACGAGGGGTGCTGATGTCGGGGGAAACCCTCCTGTGAACCAGCGGGATAGAGAGAAAGACAAAGACCGGGAATAAACTAAAGCGCCCTCCTGTGGCGCTTTAGTTTTTTTATGCGTGCGGGAATTTGCCGGGTGGTGGTTGCGGGATTAAGGATTGCGGGCAAAACGCAGGCCGGGTAAGCGAAGCGCCACCCGGCGAACGCACGCATTCACTCCTCCTCCAGCAATCGCGCCCCTGTGCCCTGCTCGCCCAGCCTGTCGCCAGGGTTACGCAACGGGCAATCGCTGCGCGACAGACACCCGCAGCCAATGCACCCGTCCAGTTCATCGCGCAGGGCCACCAGGGTGTGGATGCGCCGGTCAAGCTCCTCCCGCCACTGGGATGACAGCTCCTTCCACTCTTTTGGGCTAAGGGAGTGGCCTTCCGGCAACACGCCAAAGGCATCGCCGATGGTCGCCAGGGGGATGCCGATGCGTTGCGCTATTTTGATAATCGCCACATAGCGCAGCACGTCGCGAGTGTAGCGCCGCTGGTTACCCGCATTGCGGATGCTTTTAATTAACCCTTTGCTTTCATAGAAGTGCAGCGCCGATACCGCCACGCCGCTTCGCTTAGCCACTTCTCCGGGGGTTAACAACGCTTTTATTCGCGGCAATCTCTTTTCCATAAAACCTCTTTACCTCAAGTTAACTTGAGGAATTATACTCCCCCGCAGAGAAAACGACGAATTAACCGAGATAGATGTATCTACAGAGGGGCAACCTTATGTCGCATCAGCAAATTATTCAGACACTTATTGAATGGATTGATGAACATATCGACCAACCGTTGAACATTGATGTGGTCGCCAAGAAGTCGGGCTATTCAAAATGGTACTTACAGAGAATGTTCCGCACCGTCATGCACCAGACGCTGGGTGAGTACATCCGCCAGCGCAGATTACTGCTGGCGGCGCAGGCGCTACGCTCTACGCAGCGGCCCATTTTTGATATCGCGATGGATCTGGGATACGTGTCGCAGCAGACCTTTTCCCGCGTCTTCCGCCGCGAATTTGACCGCACGCCGAGCGATTATCGCCACCAGCTGAACTAAGGCGTGTTAGCCCAGAGGTTGCTGCTGCCAGGAGATAAACTCCTGCGGCGGCATCGCTTTCGCGAAGTGCCATCCCTGACAGTACTGCACGCCGCGCTTTAACAGCCAGCTCACCTGCTCGGCCGTCTCCACCCCTTCCGCAATGGTTTTCAGACGCAGGCTCTGCGCCATTTCGATGATGTGCTCGGCAATCAGGTGGCTGGTGCTGTTGGTGGCTAAGGTATCGATAAAGGATTTATCAATTTTCAGAATATCGACGTTCAGGGAATAGAGGTTGTGCAGGTTGGAATAGCCGGTGCCGAAATCATCGATCGCCACCTCATAGCCCGCCTGGCGGAAGGCCTGGATCACCGGCGTGGTTTTCGGCACATCGATAAACCCGCGTTCTGTCACCTCGATTTTGATCTGCTGCGCGCGCACGGCGAAGTATCTGGCCTTGTCAGAGATCATGGCGATCAGCCGCGAGGAGTGGAAGTCCGATGCCGAAAGGTTAATCGAGATATACAGCTGCGGATGGTTGGCCAGGTAGTGTCCGAGATCGCTAAAGACCTCTTCCACGACGTAGTCCGTGATGCGTTCGATCATCCCCTCTTTTTCAGCCAGCGGGATAAACTCTGCCGGGCTCATCACCTGCCCGTTAAATCCCGGCCAGCGCAGCAGCGCCTCTGCACCGACGCACTGATTATTTTTAATATCGATAATCGGCTGGTAGTGCACGCAAAGCTGGCGTTTATTCAGCGCCCGATGGAGTAACCGCCCCGGAGAGTTGAATTCACGGTGGGTACGCGACCAGACCAGTAGAATAATCAGGCTGCAGATCATGCCCAGCGGCAGCGTCAGGGTTGCCTGGTGATAAAGCGTTTCATAAAAGCGGGCAGTGGATGTTGACACAATCGCCGCAATAGGTCGTTTTTCAGATTTGACGATCGTATAGAAGCGGTCATCTTTTTGAAATGCCGATTCCTTATCGCCAATCACCGAGTTTAATAATGAAATATCCGCTTTTGCGCTGACGGAAAATAATGCATTGGTGACCGTGTCATACATCCCCCACAACAATGAATGGTCAGACGACATCACTTCGCTGTAAAAAAGCGGATTGACCACCACCACATAATTTCCCCGCTGCATATACGTCATTTTATAGCCCGGAAAAAAGGGCGTATCGCGATAATAATAGATAGCGACGTCGGGTTTACGGATGAAATTGGCGGTGGGGATAGCGTAAGGCTGGTCTGGGGTTAATACGGTCGAACAGAGAAAATTTTGCCCCTCGGCATAAATTAAATCGGCGACGAACAGGCGGGCGCGAACAACATTCAACATATATTGACGATGCGCAGGGGTACACCGCTCTCCCTGATATTTTTCGGCATCGTCCCGGGTTAAATCCACCTGTTGAATCACCAGCTCGGTTTTATCCAGCGCCAGTTCGGCAAAGGTGCGCAGCTGGCTGGTGGTCTCCGACACGGCTCTGAGCTGGGCAAACCATAGCGCAAGCATCACCGGCAGCATAACTACCATGATGATCCCTACCACCCTGAGCATCTTGCGCCGCGCGCTACGATTCATTTCCCGCCCTATATCCCTGCATGTTGTACGCCTGTAGTACTGAAGGCCGGATGCTTTGACAAACAGGTGATTACGTTGCATGAATCATGCGAAGTTAGCAACTGACTTTTCGTATTAAAAATCTTAAAAATCGTTATGACGATAATATTTTCCCGTAAGCCAAACTGAAGGAATTCGTTCCGTTTCAATTAAGGAAAATAATTATCCACCAAAAGCGGGACGTTTAAGATAACACAGCCGGGGATCGTTGATTAAAACAACTGACGTCAGCATGAAAAAAGTACAGCCTGAACATAAATGTCGCGTTATTTGCGCACACGGCGTTAATGCGTTGCGTTATAAATAATCTGACGCCACCACAGTTTTTCCTCTTCCCGTACGTTTGGCATCATATAATGCTTTATCGGCTCGCGTGAGTAACGCCGATGAGTCGCGTTGTCCCAGACACACCTCGACCACGCCCGCGCTAAAGGAGAGCACCAGGCTTTTATTGCCCACCTGCAGAGGTTTGCTGCTAAGCATCGTCCGTAACCGGGCAGACAACAGCGTGGCCGCCTCCCCGTTGCCCCTTGCCAGCAGAAGCAAAAACTCTTCACCGCCCACGCGCCCCAGCAGCGAATCCGCCGGGCTGAGCGCGCGAATGCAGTCGCAGAAATGGCGCAGCGCCGCATCGCCCACTTGATGACCCCACTCATCGTTAATCTGCTTAAAGTAATCCAGGTCGAACATCAGCACGCAGAAATGGCTGCGGGGATCGTGACGGGAGTTCACCGCCAGCGCCATTTTCAGCTGGTGCAAAATGGCGGAACGGTTAAGGCAGCCGGTGAGATCGTCAGTGGTCGCCTTCACGGCCAGCCGCTGCTCGGCTTTTTTACGTTCGGTGATGTCGAGGCCAATATTGAGAATGGAGTTGTCCGGCAGCAGGATATTCGACCAGAGGATGGTGAGCGGCGTACCGTCCTTGCGTACCGGATGCCATTCATACATGTCTTTTAGCGGCGAGTGATGAACCGACTCTCTGACCCGCCGTCGCTCGTCCGGATCGGGATAAAACAACGTTAGCGGGTCCGCATGGGCCGCAATTTCTGCCCTGCTCCAGCCGAACACCTTTTCACACTCTGCGTTCCATAAGACGCAGCGGTTATGCCTGTCGAACGCGTTCATTAACACCGGGGCACGTTCAAACAGGGTTTTATATTGCGTGACGACCCGCTGCATTTCCTGCGCCGTTTTTTCACGGGCAAGCATCTCTTCAAAGTAGTCTTTTAATTTTTCGACCAGCAGCGCCACAATATTTTTCAGGATCGGCAAAGCAGACAGTTTTTCATCGAACGCCAGAAAGAAATACCCGCTGCACTGCCCGTGCCGGGTTGAGAGTTTGCAGAGCACTCCGCTCTGCAATTGCGCACAGCCTGGATGCTGCGGGGCAAAGTGCGCCCGACCAATGTTTTCTTTCCAGTAGATCACGCGCCAGGCGCGGTGATGGCGTTGCAGCAATGTGCTGGCAAGAAAATCCGCCACTTCAAAGGGGTGGCAGGTGACCTCACCCGCGCTCACCACCCGCTGCACCCCTTCCCCGTCAACGCTGACCCAGGCGAGCGTCGAGCCCAGCGCGCCGTTGATGGTTTTCAGCATCTCCGCCAGGGAACATTGTGCGTTAAGTTGAGGGATCAGTTTTGCCAGAGCGTGCAGCGCCTGCATGCTGTCATTAACAATCTTGTTTCTTTTTTCTTTCATCTTTTTTTCGCAGGTCATTAATGAAATAGCAACCACAGCAAATCAGATAAGAAAAAGAATAAACCGAATGGTCAAATAAGGGCTGAGTGTAAATGAAAAGGTACGAAATAATAAAAAAACCAAATAAATCATCAATCTGACGTATTTGCCGCTGGTACATTTATTTATCCACTCAAGCATAATCCATAGGTCAACTACTGTAAACGTTATACACCTTACGGGTTATTGCCGCACTTTGGCTATCCTGATGAATTTATTATAAAGAGAAGGAGAAATGGCCTGCTGCACCTGCGAAGATATATTTTCACTGGTTATAAATACCCGCTTTTTACCCACCCGAGGCTGGCGAATAAATCTACAAACGTGATATAGTTCACACATATTATGTAACGCAAGACACTGTTTCAGTGTAGTTCATCTGTTTTGAGGATGGGTTTTATGGCAACCATTACAACCAGCATGGTTCTCCTGCGCTGGCCTTTGTGCAGTGCGGTATTGATGTTTTTAGCCAGCACGCTGAATATTCAGTTTCGTAAATCTGACTACGCCGGTCTCGCGGTGATCAGCACCCTGCTGGGCGTCGGTGCGGCCTGCTGGTTCGCCACGGGGCTGCTTGGCATTACCCTGCTGGATATCGCCGCCATCTGGGAAAACGTCAAAGTGGTGATGGTAGAAGCCATGAGCCATACCCCACCCGACTGGCCGGTCGTCATTACCTGATCCGCGTTTCCCTTTGTCCCCATCACTGACGATGTTCAGACAAAGGGACCTCGCCTCAGAAGATCCCTTTCTGGCGGATCTTCTGCATTTTCTCTACCGGTGCGTCAACCTTGCTCACTTCAACGTTATCGCGTTCGGGCGCTGGCGCGCTGGCGGTCTTTGCCGCCATGCGTAGCTGCTGCAGTGCGAGTTTGTGCTGTTCCATCAGAGGCTTAAGCGCGGCGACCTCTTCACGAATTTTTTGCAGTTCCATCAGCTGTGCGGATGGCTCCTCCTGCTTTTCCGGCGCGGGCTGAAGCTCACCCAGCAACGCACTGAGCGTGAGATTTTCGCGCCCCAGCGACTCCGCCACATGGTGGCAGAGCGCCGGATCTAACAGAAACAGCTGCAAACCGGCCAGGTAGACGTCACGATGAAAACCACGAATAGCCATGTTGGCATCGTCAACGCTATCTGCCTGGTTTACCGACTGATGCCATTTTTGCAGCTGCTGCATCGCACGCCGATCCGCGTGCGACTGTTCCGGCGTCAGGTGAAGGGAGAGGTTAACGCGGCGGATCTGCCCCTTATGCATCCTCGCCCACCTCGGCTATTAACGGTTCATCGATAGTCTGCGCGCCCGCGTCCGAGTGATAGAGGCAAATTTCGCGCGACAGCGCGCTTTGCGGGTTGTCGATAGTGACCACGCGGTCGCCAAGCGTGGCGTACGCTTCCCGAATCGCGCCTTCAATCAGATGTGCACCGCCACCCACCAGGTAAACGCGGTTCGGGTTTTTGGCAAATTTCTTCGCCTCATACGCCACCTGATCGCCCAGTTCCTGAATCTTGATGTCGATTTTTTCGAGGATCTCGTCGATACGCGATTCGTCGTTAATGACGCTTTTCACGAAGTCGAGGTCGTGACGGCGTTTGATCAGCTCATTCGCCACCAGGTAACTTGAGTCGCTGTCGGCGGCGGCGAGCAGCTTGCGCGTCGCGTCCGTGACCATCGCCACGCCAATTTCATTGTTACCGTAAATGGCGGAAACATCATCAAATTCCCCCACGACGATGCCCATATCCAGGGTGGTGCCACCGCAGTCCACCACCAGCGATTTTGTGAATTCGTTAACGCTGGAATTCAGCAGATGCGACAGCGCGGCTGGCAGGCTTTCCGGCATTACCTGAACGTCGACGATACGGAACAACTCGCCCTTGTTGAGCGTAATATCGCGCATCAGGTTCTGACGTTTCGCCTCAATGCGATCTTCATTGCGCTGGCAGTCGTCCGGGTTATAGAACTGGGTGATCGGCAGCGTCACAATCACTTCAACGTCACACGGGGTCACGCCGGTTTGCAGCAGCGCGTGGTGTACCGCCAGCAGGTTCAAATCGTCGTACTGATAGTCGATATGGGTGGTCGACAGCGCCTTGTCCGAGGTGGCGTCGTAGGTGTATTTGGTGGTGCCGATGGTGTAGTTATGCACCGCCTGGCCGCGCAGCAGCGCCGCGCTCTTCCAGTCTTTACGGAAGGAGTTGGGCGAGACCACGGTTTTCAGCGTGCCATTCTCAATCCAGCTGATTTTGACGTTGGTGGAGCCATCATCAATGGCAAATTTTTTACGCGTCTGGTTCATACAAGTCTCTCAGTCAATCTTTATACAGGAGGGCCATCCCTGGCGGCGCATACCTTGAGGGGGTATTCAGCGTCAGGCCGTTACAGGACGGCCTCTTCAGTTAATATCCGGCGGGCACCGAGGTAGTGGTCCTGCCAGAAGCTGTCGGAAAGCTGGCTCACGCGGATATTCAGACCGGTGCGCGGCGCTTCGATAAATTGTCCGTCGCCCAGGTAAACGCCGACGTGGTCGGCCCCCGGGCGCTGGCTAATGTTGAAAAAGACCAGGTCGCCGCGCCGCAGTTTCTCCTGTTTGATCGGGCGCAGCGTGCGGTCCTGGAACATCCCGTTGGCCGTGCGCGGCAAGGTGCGGCTCAGTACCGGGTTAAAGGCGTAGAACACCAGGCCGCTACAGTCGAACCCCTGCTCCGGCGTCTCGCCGCCCCAGACATAGGGTTTGCCAAGCTGCTGCTGCAACAGGTGAATCACCTGTTTAAGCGAGGCCTGCAGGCGCGGGCTGATTTTCTCGCCCGGCAGCGGTTCCCAGATCATGTCAGTGGACAGCTTTCCGGGCTGCCAGCGCTTGTGCATCGCCAGCAGCTCGCGGTTTTCTACGCGCTCAAGGCGACGCTTTTCGCTTTCACGCCGCTTCTGTTCCGGCGTGACAGGCACCACCGCCAGGCGCACGCGGCTCTTTTTCAGCAGCGCTTCGCGGTTGCGCATCCTGGCCTTGGCCGCCTTTTCCTTCTCGGTGGCCGCCATTTTTTCACTGCGTGGCGCAGCCTGAACGGAAGGGCTGCACGTCATCATCAGCGCGGCGGCGAGGGCCAGGCCGGCCGCTTTTTGAAGGGGGGTCAGAGTAAACATCGTAAAATCGTTAGTTCTGCTGCGTGAGTTTATCGACGATCGGCTTGATGACCTTTTCACCGTGCTGGCCAAAGAACTGGTACAGCGAGTCGCTGGCCGAGTGGGTCAGGACCATGATCTCAATACGCCTGTTCGACGAGCTGAGCGGATTCGCCGGATCGAGAAGCATCTGATCCGCCATACCGCTCACCTGCAGCACCTTGTCCTGATCCAGCCCGGCATGGGTCAGCACTTTGCGCGCCTGCATTGCGCGTTCGCCGGACAGGTTGTAGTTGTTATAAAGATCCTGGTCGCGAAAACGCGTGGCATCCGTATGCCCGGTAATGATGATCTTGTTGTCGATCTTGTTCAGCGCCGGGGCAAACTCGGTTAACAGGCGTTTGAAGAACGGCGTTAAGATCGCGCTGCTGCGCTGGAACATTTCGCGTTTTTGATCGTCGGTGATCAGAATGCGCAACCCTTGCGGCACAATCTCAATTTTGAGGTTTGACTGTGCATCATAGGCTGACGTGATTTTCATGATAATGCGGGCGAGATCTTCAATCTCGTTCTGCGAACGCGACTTCACGTCGTCGAGGCTGGCGCTTTTGGCCATCGCCGCTGGCGTCGGTGTCTCTTTCTGCGGGTGCTTATGATCGCCGCGATCGCGTTTTTCCGTCACCGCGATTTTGCCGCCCACGCCGTTAGGCTGGGTGATGGGCGACAGCGTCTGTCCGTCAAAAATGGATTCGCCGTTAAGCTGAGAAACGATCTCTTTACGCTCCTCCTCCGTTACCGACCCCATGATCCACAGCACCATAAACAGCGCCATCATGGCGAGGGTGAAATCGGCAAAGGCCACCTTCCACGCGCCGCCATGAAAAGTATCATGGCTTTTGCGCGAGGAGCGTTTGATGATCGTGGTATGTTCTTTACCGCGAGTGCCACGCATCAGGATTCACCCGTCATTTGGTTCACCCAGCTGTCCAGCGTCGCGAAGGTCGGTTTTGAATCCAGCGGCAGCATTTTGCGACCCGCATCCACCGCCAGCAGCGTGGGTTTACCGGCCACGTGGTTGACCAGCACGGTACGCACGCACTCGATAACCGCCATCTGCTTCTTGGTCCGCTGCTCCATGGCGTTCGCCACGGGATCCATCAGGCAGTAGCAGAAGAACACGCCGAGGAAGGTACCGACCAGCGCCGCCGCCACTTTGACGCCGATCACCGCAATCGAACCATCGATCGACTGCATGGTGATGATGATCCCCAGTACTGCCGCGCAGATCCCGAAGCCCGGCATCGCTTCCGCAGTACGCTGCAGCGAGCGGGACGGCTGCAGCAGGTTCTCTTCCATCGCCACCAGCTCCTGCTCCAGGATCCCTTCCAGCTCGTGTTCGTTAATTTTGCCCATCGCCATCAGGCGGAAGTTATCCGCAATAAAGGTGATGATGGCTTTGTTTTGCAAAATCAGCGGGTACTTCTGGAACAGCGGGCTGCTTTCTGGCACTTCGATGTGCTCATCCAGCACCTTCAGACCGCCGTCCTGCACCAGCTCCAGCAGTTCAAACAGCAGCATCAGAAGCTGACGCTGATACTCATCGGTGTATTCGTTTTTACGCATAATGCCGCGAAACTGGCGATACATTTCCGCCAGCACCGGCTTGGGGTTAGCCAGTACCATGGCGCCCAGACCGGCACCGAGAATGATGATGATCTCACCGGGCTGCCAGAACGAGGCCAGCCGCCCACCGGACATAAGAAAACCGCCGACGACGCAGGCGAAAATGATGAAAATACCGAGAAACTTTTGCATATACCTTTCACTTCTGGAAAAAACACTGGATCTTTTGAGCGATCTTTTTATTGAGCTGACAAACGCGCGCCTCGGTTAAGTCGAGCACTAACGCGATCTCCTTCAAACTCATCTCATGCTGGTAATAGAGCGAGAGAATTAACTGCTCGCGCTCATCAAGGCTTGCCAGCGCAGCCCTTAACGTCCCGCTGGTGACCATTTCGTCCTCCAGCGAACGGGTATTTAGCGTGCCGTTCAGG
Source organism: Enterobacter sp. V87_3 (assembly GCF_029967835.1). Lineage (NCBI taxonomy): Bacteria > Pseudomonadati > Pseudomonadota > Gammaproteobacteria > Enterobacterales > Enterobacteriaceae > Enterobacter > Enterobacter sp. V87_3. The sequence goes on from NZ_JASCAM010000027.1 coordinate 46,195, forward strand.
GCATCCCCGCCCAGTAACTCATCGAGACTTTCCAGCGTCTTGGCACAGTCCAGCAGCAAGTATTCGTGGTACTCCTCGGCGGTGATGGAAAGATGCGTACTCAGATCCTCAAAGCTCGGCGTTCGGCCCAGCCTGCGGGTCACTTCGCGGATCGCGTCGTTTAGCTTATGGCTCTTCTGTCGCAGCCGACGTGGACGCCAGTCCAGCTCGCGCAACTCATCCAGCACCGCTCCGCGAATACGCTGGGCGGCGTAGGCTCCAAACTGCTCGTCCGGGTGACCATAGCGGCGCAGAGCGGTCAGCAGCCCCATCAGGGCGATCTGTTCCATATCCTCTCTGTCCATGACGCTGCTGGTCTGCCAGGCGAGCTGTTTCACCACGCGATGTACCAGGGGCAACCAGGCGCTCACGTATTTCGCTTCATCCGCCGGGGTCAGCGAGTCGTCCGCAATAAAATCATTCATTTCCATCAACGGCCGTTACTTACTGGAAAACCATTTTGCTGATGATTACGTCCTTAAACGGCATCCGCGTATTCAGGCTCTTGAAGCGTTCTGAATAGGCGTTCATCAGCTTGTCGCGCAGCACTTCCACGCTCATCGCGCGCACGGCGTCGTAATCCATTGCCGACAGCAGATTGACGGTCGCCCCGCGAATGGCGGGTGAAAGCTCTTCGGCACGGCGGGTATCGGCCGCGCTTCCCGTGGTCAGCGCCAGCTCAAGCAGCAGGTAGCGCTCGGAATCGCCGCGGCTTTTTAAGGTGACGACCACGTTTTTGATTTCTACGAACTCCACCACGCTCTCGTCATCGGAAGAGGTAAAGAGGCTGGTGATGGCCGAGCGTTTATGCTCGTCCTGGCTCAGAAGGTGTGTACCCACAACGGTGAGTACAGCGGCGAACGTTGCGGCGATAAGGGCAATAACCAGCCCTAAAGAAAAAGTCTTCAATGTCATAATGGGTATGCTTAAACCGTAAGTAGTACTGAATCGTCGTGGTCAGCCGTCGTAAAGCCGTCGTCTGCGTCTATCACCGCGCCCGCCATCGGGTTTGCTTCCTGAGCGCTGCCCGACTGCTGCTGTCGCTGCTGATGCTGTCCCGACTGGGAAGAGACCTGCACGTTGACCTGAACAAAGTTTTGCTCGGTCAGGCTCTGGCGCAGCTCATTGCTGATCTGCTGGAGCGAGCGGTAGGTCTCGCCGTTGCTGGCGCTGATATGCACCTGCATGCGCCCGTTTTCGATCTGCAGGGAGATATCCACTTTGCCCATCTCCGGCGGATCCAGACGGATTGTGGCGTGCTGAACCTGGTTCCGGACCTGGATCTGCAGACGATCGTTAAGCGCGCTGTGCAGCTGCTGCGCCCACTTTGCTTCGTCGGCGTCCATCTTGATCGGCGGCAGGTTAACCGGCTGTTTGTCCGTCACGGTGGACGGGGTCTGCACGGCAGTCGGTTGCCCGGCCACGGGCAGCACCGTTGCCAGCGTTTTGGTGAATTCCGTCATCGCCGGTTTGGTCGCCGCATCCGTTGCAGGCTCGGGCGTGAGGGATAAGGTCATCGGCTGCGGCACGGCTTTCAGCGGTGTGGCAATGGGCGGATTGCCTACGGCGAAACTCTGCATCTTCAGCCTGTCGCCGGGCAGCGGTACGCTCTCCGGCGTCGCGTTAAGCGTTTTCGTCGGCATCCGGCTGGCCATCAGCAGCGCATCCAGCAGCTGCTGCGGCGAACCGATCAGGTTTTGCGCCAGCGTTTGTGCATCAGGGGTCTGCGTGTCCTGGTCGTCATCGCTGTCGTCTTTCGCTTTCACGTCGGCCAGAACCATGGCGTTGTCGCGCGGCTGCTCGCCGCCCAGCAGCGAATTAACGATATTCAGCAGCGCGTCGTTAAAGGCAGGTGTGGCCTGGCTGGCCGCATCCTGATTTTCGGGCGCAGCGGCAGCCCCGGCGTCGGCGGGCTGCACCGGCGCGACGTCGGTCGGGTCGGCGGCAACGGGAAGCTGCGTCAGCTGTGAAAGCATCAGGTTCATTGGCCCCTATCCTCAGCATCGGCAAACAGCGCATAGGCGGTCGCCCCTTCCCGATTACGGCGCGCGCTCGCCATCTTCTGCTCCAGGTCGTCGCTTTGCGCCTGGCAGAACTGACTGACGTTGGCGTGCGTTTGCTGAAGGTCAGCCAGCGCCTCGCGTTTTTCCGCACTCAGGGCCTGGCCTTTCAGCGAGGCCAGCAGCGCAGCGATCTGGGCGTCAACGTCCTGCATTGCCGGCCAGTCGTGCTGACTGGCCGCATGAGTCAGGGAACGCGCCAGATAACGCATGACCTGTACGTCATCCATTCTGCTGCGTCCCCATTCTTTCCCATCCGTCCTGCAGGTTAGCGAGGATCACCTCGACCTCTTCGATGTGGCTCACAGAAAGTTTGTGACTCGCATCGTAAAGCCGATACACGCAGTAGTCGTAAAGGTTGGCCAGGCTTAACGCCAGCTCGCCGCCCTTCTCAAAATCCAGCGAGCTGGTGAGGGCATTGAGAATATCGATGCACTTATTAATGCTCTGCACTTTGCGGTCGAAGCGGCGTGCGGCGATATGGCTTTTGGCCCGCACCAGTTCGTCCATCAGGCCGTTAAACAGCATCAACACCAGCTGATGCGGATTGGCGGCGGCGGCCTGAATAGCCAGATCGGATTGTTGATAATGGCCGAAGCCCTGCTGCTCGTTCCCGTACATAAAAGCGGTCATTCCTTACGCTAAACCAAACATACTCATGGTGTTGTTCATCTGTGACATCGCCTTCTGCAGCTGCGTGAACTGCTTCAGATAGCGGTTGTAAGAGCTTTCGTAGCGCGCGTTCATGGCGTCCGTTTTGGTGTCGATGTCGCTTTGCTGGCGATCAAGCACGTCCTGACGGCCTTTCAGCAACCCGTTGGTGGCGTTGAGGTAGCGGTCAAGCGACTTGTCCATTTTGCTCAGCATCCCCTCTTTGCCGTTGAACAGATCGTTGAGGGTCTGCGGGTCAGCCTTGATGGCGGCGTCCAGCTTTTTGCTGTCGATCTCCAGCTTGCCGTCTTTGTCCGCCGTAATACCGAAATCGGACATGCGTTTGCCGCCAAAGACCTGACGCATCACGTCATTCAGCTCGCGATCGAGGGAGGACATGGTGGCGTCACCGGCAAACGCGCCACGCGTTTCATCATCGCCGTTGCCGCTTTTTGTGAGCTTGGTGAGCGTGTCCTGCAGCGTGTTGTAAGCGTCAACAAAGGTCTGAAGCTGCTCTTTGGTGCCCGCATTGTCAGTATTCACAGAGACCGTCAGCGGTTTGCCCGTTTCTGTCAGGGAGGTGAGCTCAATCGTGACGCCGTCAATCAGCTTATCCAGGGTGTTGGAGCTGTTGGTGAAGGTCATATCACCCATTTTGATTTCAGAGTCAGACGCCGGAGAAATCACCTGGGCGTCCGCCATGTTGAAACCGCCCGTTCCGCCGACGGAGATGGTATTTTTCGCGCCGCTCTCATCGCTGCTCAGCATCAGCGTGACGCTGCCGTCGGTGCGGATCAGAGACGCCGTTACACCAGGGTTATCTTTATCGCCGTTAATCGCCTTCGTCAGATCGCTCAGGCTTTCCATGTCATCGAGATTGACGGAGATAGTTTTGCCGCCCAGCTCAATGTCCATGGTGCCGGTGGCATTTTTGATGCTCTCATCGGTCATGCCGTCAAAGCCGATCTGGTGGGCAGAGGCAAGTTGCGTCACCTCAATGTTGTAGGTGCCCTTCAGCGCGTTCGAGTTGGCCGTAATATTGGCAATCCCCTCGCGGTTCATGGTGACGCTGTTTTTCAACATACCCGCGCTGTCCCCGTTCAGCCCGGACATTGCGGTGCGAAAATCACCCAGCGCCGTTTTCAGGGCATCCAGGGCTTTTTTCTGGGAATTCATGGTGCTGGTTTTGGTCTTCAGCTGGTTTTGCAAAGACATGATGTCGTATGTCGCCAGCTGCTGAGCCAGAGTCTGGGGATCAATGCTGCTAAAATCTGCCATGTTTATGTTCTCCGTTCGCACCTGTTGCTAAACCATGCCTGCTTTATGCAACTGTCGTGCCAATTTTTATATTATTACTATTCAGTACGTTACGATTTAGAGGGAAGGCAACTTTCCCCGAATGGGAAATAACAGGAAGGGAAGTGCCGCAAACAAAAACACCGCCTTACAGCGGTGTTTATTGAAACGGTGTGGATGATTAGCCCAGCAGGGACATCACCATACCGGACATGCTGTTGGACTGTTTCAGCATGGACATACTGGTTTGCGCCAGCATCTGGTTACGCGTCATGCTGGACGCTTCAGACGCGAAATCAGCGTCGCGGATGTTACCCAGCGCCAGGTCGGTGTTGTCTTTCATATTCGCCAGGTTGGCCGCGGTGTGACCCAGACGGTTGATGTTCGCACCCAGTTTAGAACGCAGGGTACCCACGGAAGCGACGGCGCTTTCAATTTTGCCCATCATCGCCTGCGCGCCAGAAACGGTAGTAATGGTGTTACCGGAGCCGGTCAGACCCTGCATGCCGCCAGAACCCGTCACTGCTGTCAGCTCTTTGCTGATATCCACAGACAGGCTTTCATCTTTAGATGCACCGATCTGGAAGTTCATCGCGCTGGTAAATTTACCGCTGGCAGCAAACAGGCTCTCACCCGCGTATTTGGTGTTGCCCATAATGTTGGTCAGTTCAGCGTTCAGCTCGTCCATTTCGGACTGCAGCGCTGCACGATCTTCTTTGCCGTTGGTGTCGTTCGCGGCCTGGGAAGCGAGGTCTTTCATGCGGTACATGATGTTGCTCACTTCATCAAACGCGCCTTCAGCGGTCTGCAGCAGTGCGGTTGCATCAGAGATGTTGCGCTGTGCAACGGCCATACCGTTGGACTGCCCCTGAAGGCGGGTAGCGATCTGCAGGCCTGCTGCGTCATCCGCTGCGGAGTTGATGCGTTTACCGGTACCCAGACGCTCCATTGCAGTAGACAGCATGCTGTTGGATTTATTCAGCGCGTTAACAGAAGCCATGGAAGAGGCGTTAGTAAAAATAGAAAGTGCCATGTTTGAATTCTCCTTATGAACCTGTCTGTCAGGTTCTTCTCTCTGGTACTCAGGTAAAACGACACAGCGTGATGGCGAATTAAATCGAAAATGAAAAAAAATTATTTATCTGTTTATCGCACCCGGTACGCGCGCTTCATCGGGAAGCGAATAAGAAAGAACTGAAAAAACAATTAAAAAAGAAATAAAAGCGGCACAGAGAGTCCGAAACTTAAATTAATATTACAATTGCTTACGTTTTTTATTTACAGAAAGGAAAGAATCTCATTCGCAAAAGATCTGCACAGATCAATTTAATTACAACGCGGCAAAAATTGTTAACAACAATATCAACACTTGATATTTTTTAACTTTTAATGAAAGGTATTAATACGCCATCAAATTATTCGTTTAATAATTTGTTGCACATCACACTTTTATAGCGTAAAAATGTGTCCCGGAAGCGAATCTTCCTAATCACGCCTACGAAAAGGCCTAAATCGCCAGGTTAATTTTCCCCCTGCAAACCGGGAATTGTAGCTTTTCACACCAGGCAGTGCCTTTTCTTTGCACTATTTCCGCAGGCAAGCGGCAATTCCCAGCGAATTTTAAACGGATTTAATGATTAATTTACATTAAGCATTGCGCTTAACTTATGCGCAATGTCTGGCGAATTAAATTCTTCAGGAGTGGGTAACCACCATCACTTGCCATGAATAAAACATATTATTCAATCAACAACTGGTTAGTCGATTTACCCTCAGGCGCGATTATTAGCCTTGTTACAGGTGAAAGAAAACGTCTGGGCGAGTATCAATTAAAACTTCTTGATGTCCTTGTAAACAATGCCGGAAAAATACTGACCCGGGAAGAACTTACCACCCTTGTCTGGGAGCGGCGGGTTATTGGGAATAATAGTCTCCCAAACGCCATTCACGCATTACGCACCGCCCTGGAAGACGACGGGAAAGCACAAAAAATTATTAAAACCATTCCCAAAAAGGGGTATTTGCTGGAGCAGGCCTGGTGCCGCGCCGTTGAGCATGACAGTGAAGACATCGAGCCGCCCGCCACCCAGGTTGAGGAGGTTGTGACCGAGGAGCCAGACGTACTGCCGCCCGCGCCGGGTCTCCTCGTTCAGCCGGAGCCGGAAGCCACTCTGCCCCAGGCGATGACCTTTCAGGACGCACCGCGGCCACGGCGTCATCACCTGTTCATCGCTTTACTGGTGTTCATCGTGGTGGCTATCAGCGGGACGGCAGGCTGGGAATATGCCACGTCGCAGGGTTCACGCCTGATCGCAACCGAACAGGAGACGGGCGTTTACAGCAATATCCGCATCTACGAGATCTCAGAAGCCAACCGCCTGGCGATGAATAAAGAGGATTTTTACAGCAAGATTAAAGATTCGCTTTACGCCATTAATCAGCAACTCAAGCCGCAGTCGGTGGTGATGACCGTCTATTACCAGAGCATCAACCAGACGCTGAACTACACCTTCGCGTTAAAAAGCCGCTGCGACAGCAAACAGCTGGTGATGGCGATCTACCACTGGCGCATCGACCCGACGCAACTGAACAATCTCATACTTCGCGAAACGAGGAGGAAAATCAGTGAGATGGAAACCTGTTCTTAACTGGAAGTGGCTGCTGAGCTACGTTCTGATTGCCGCTGCGGTCTTTACCGGCGTGCGGGTATGGCACGCCCCCGTTTCGCCTCAGGCCAACATTGAAGGGTTTTTGCAGCTGGGCTTTTACGATCTCATGTCGAAACGTAAAGAGATTTACGACTCGCATATGCAAACCGTCAACCATGCCATTTTGACGACCATCACCAGCCCGAATGACAACCGGTTCGTGCTGAAGGGCAAATTCACCGAAATCAACGAGCAAAACGGTAAGCGGTTCTATTCCTATACGCCGATCTACTACAGCACCGCCCAGAAGGGGCTGATGATTGATGGCCTGGTGGATATGCTGATGCACGTTGATTTTTGGATGCAGCCGGTCGATGGCAGTGCCGAACAACTGGTGGCAGGGCAAAGCGGGGCGATATTTTTGTATCCCCTGCGCAAGTAAACGCAGAAGCGGTTTACGCAAGACGTCGGGGCGGCAACCGCCAGCCGCCCCGGCCGGAAGAAAAGCTTAACCCAATAAATTCTTCACCGTGGTCAGCGAAACGTTCCCCTGCGCCGACAGCGCCTGAGAAAGCAATCCGAACTGCTTACCGCTTTTCGCCAGCGCATCGCCCAGCGCCCGCGCCGTGTCGAGCGCTTCGCGCGGCGTATAGGCCGTCGACATATCCTGAATACGCGATGAAACGCGCTCCTGATGCTGATGCAGCTTGCTCCGCTCGCGGGTGATTTTTTCCAGCGTCTGCTGAAGCTTGCCGCTGGCCCCCCGCTCCCACTGGCGCGTAAGCTGCCCGACTTCATCCTCCTGGCTGACTTCCGCCTGCGGCGCAAGTAGCGTAAAGGCCTCCGCCGGGAACTGCTGCCCTTCACCGCGCACGCTCAAATGCTGGCTTACCCGCGGCCAGCGCGCCTCATCTACCTGAAACACCGCCTGCCCGTCGCTTTTTAACGCGGCGTGAATGCCCAGCCGACCCAGCCCGACGTTGAGCTGTACCAGCGCCTGACGCGGCGTGGCGTTTGCCGGTATCGACACGCCCGTCAGCTCACGCTTGCTGCCACCGAGCGCAAACACCAGCGTCTCGCCCGGGGTTTGTTCGAGTATTTTTTCCAGCCCCGGCAGGGTAAACGTCACCTGGCTTTTTTGCTGCAGGGTGACGTTAAAGTTGCGGTCGACCGTTCCGCCCGACAGCGTGCTGCGCTGCTGCAACAGCGCGTTAACGGAGGCCGACGGCTCGCTGGCGTTGCCGCGCGTCGCCTGATGGCGCAGCATCAGCAGCTGCGTCTCGGTTTCTGAGAGATAATTTTCCGCCTTTTGCACCGCGGTGAGCTGCTGATTAAGCTGAACGTTGTAGCGCAGCGGGCGTCGTGAAAGCAGCGCAGATTCGGGAAACGGCGGCGCGTTGTGACGTACGTTTTCCGCCTGCCCGGTACGCGCAATAGAGGGTGCCGCGCCCGGCGTCGTTCTGACGGCGCCGGGCGTGGTGGTTAACGAGGTTGTTTTTAAGCCGACTTGCATAACCATTACAACATACTGAAGAGCGAGAGCTGGCTAATCATGCTGTACGCTTTATTGGTGATCTGCACCGAGTTGGTATAGAGCTGCAGGTTAATCGAGGTCGTCGCCGGGTCGGCGTCGGAGAGATCGCGTACCACCTGGTCGTTCGCCATGCTGACATCCGTATGCGCATCGGCCAGCATCGTCAGGCGGTTCTGACGGCCACCCAGGTCCGTAAACAGCGCCGCCACCTTGTCACGAGTCTGACCGGAAAGCGAAATCATCTCGTTGATATCGTCCTGATAGTCCGTGACCGGCACATCCGGGTCCTGCATCTTATCGCTCAACGCCTTAAGCTTGTTCAGCATCTCCAGATCGTCGCCGCTGCCGGAGAACGCCGCCGTGACGTTGGTGTTTTCCGTCACGTTTACGCCATTCGCCACCGTGGTTTCACGCGTGCCGTTATTGCCCTGATAAACGTATTTGCCCTGGGTTTCATCCCACACCACCGGTTTGGTATCGGTTTTGGTGCCGGAGAAGAGGTATCCGCCGCTTTCGTTTTGGGCGTTGATCGACGCCACCAGCGAATCGAGCATGGACGACAGCTCCGCGCCAAACCCTTTCATATCTTCACTGCTGTGCGTGCCGTTGGCGGCAGCCAGCAGCTTATCGTTCATCGACAGCAGCTGGTTGCTCATGGCGGTCACGTGCGCCTCCTGGCCTGAGAGTGAACCGCTCAGGCCGGTGATGTTGCTCTGGTACTGCTTAATGGCCGACTGTTCGCGGTTAAGCTGCACCAGGCGCGTGGCGGCAACCGGATCGTCTGACGGGACGTTGATCCGCTTCTGCGTGGCCATCTGTTCCATCAGCTTGCTCATGCGGGTGCCGTTAACACCAAGCTGCGCCATCATGGCGTCGGAGTTATAAAGACTACTGATTCGCATAGTTGGGTTCCTTAACGCCGGTTAGAACAGGCCTAACAGGTCGTTGAAAATCTGGTTGCCGGTGGCGATCACCTTGACGTTGGACTGATACGCCTGCATGTAAACCTGGAGGTTAATCGCCTCTTCATCATTGTTTACCGCACTGAGGTTATTGCGCTGCAGCTGCGCCTGGTCCAGTACGCCCTGTGCCGCTTCAAGCTCGCTTTTGGATTTTTTACTGGCGATACCGATATTGGAGATGATCGCCGCGGCCCCTTCGTTGAGGCTCATATTGCCCATGCCGCCGATGTCGACCTTCTGGTTTTTAATCTTGATCAGCTCCTGCAGGTTGCCATCGTTACCCTGTTCGTCCGGGTTGTCGGAGAGGGCCAGCTCGTCCTGCTTGAGATCGTTAACCTGCAAAATCCCGGCCGGGTTTTTCAGGTCAAAGGTGAACAGCGGTTTACCGGGGTTGCCGTTCTTATCGAAGCCTTTCGCCAGCTGGTCGTTGAAGAGCGTTGCCACGGCTTCTGCCATGCCCTGCACCGACGACTGCATATTCGCCAGCTCGCCGGTTTCATAGTCGTACAGCGCCCCGAGCTGCCCGCCCGTCGACGGATTTAACGAGAAGCTGGTATTGGAGAAGTTCAGGCTTAACACCGGATTACCGTTGCCGTCGAGGCTGCTGCTCAGCTCGCCCGCCACTTTGCCGCTGACCAGCGGCTGACCGTTTTTCATCGCCACGGCGTAGCTGCCGTTGCTGTCCTCGGTGACTTTCACATCGGCATAGGTGCTGAGCTGTTTGACCAGCTCATCGCGCTGGTCGCGCAGCACGTTGCTGTTGCCGCCGGTGGAGTCCATCTCCATGATTTTTTTATTGTAATCCGCGATCCCCGCCGTCAGGCTGTTGATCTGCCCTACCATGGTGTTGCGCTGGTTAGTGACCGACGTCTTCTGGCTGTTAATGAAGTCGTTCATGTTGTTAAAGCGGGTCGCCAGCGAGCCGGCCTGGTTCAGCAATTGCTGACGGCTTGCTTCGCTTTCCGGCTCTTTGGTCAACGCGCTTAATGCGGAAAAGAAGTCGTCCAGACCGGTGCCCAGGCTGGTGGAATCGGTGCCGATCACTTTCTCAAGCGAACTGAGATACTGGTTGTTGATGCCGTAATAGTTGGCCTTGCTGTTGCTCTGCCACACTTGATTGGTCAGGTACTGATCGGAGACGCGGCGAATGCTATCGACCTGCACCCCGGCCCCGGCGGACATGCCGCCCTGGCCCATGGTCACCACCGAGCTCTGGATAATACCCTGACGGCTGTAGCCCGGCGTCAGCGCGTTGGAGATGTTCATGGAGGTCACGCTCATCCCAAACTGCGCCGCCTGCAAACCGCTCCAGGCAATATTGAACATATTCATGGTTTACTCCTGCCCGCGACGCATTACCGGCACAACGGGGGTTTTTAATTCCTGTGGATGTTCCTCTAAAGCGACCGGTTGTGGCCCATTCTTAAGCGACGCGCTCTCCTGCGGCCCCAACTGCGCAATAATCATCTGCGCCATGCCGGTGCTGCGCTGTGACGCCAGCTGAGAGGTGAGCTTGTCGTCGTAGAACTCCTGCATCATGCGCTGCTGTTTGCTGTCGAACGGGTTATCGTCCACCAGCGCCTGCGACGCTTTTCGCATCTGTTTCATCATTGAGCGTAAAAACATGGCTTCGAACTGCTCCGCCGCCTGCTCAAGGTTCTGCGGTTTCACCTGCCCGGTGATATCACCGGGCAGTACGCTGGTCTGAGAGTGAATCGCCTGTAGCATGCTGTCTCCTTAAATGACGACCAGTTCCGCATCCAGCGCGCCCGCTTCATGCAGCGCCTGCAGGATCGCCATCGTGTCGTCCGGCGCGGCACCCAGGCTGTTCAGCGTGTTCACAATGCTGCGCAGGCTGGTTCCCGCCGAGATCTCAACCATCTGCCCACGGCCACGATCGACGTTGACGTCGCTGTCCGGGGTGACCACGGTCCGGCCCTGGCTAAAGGCACCCGGCTGGCTAACGTTGGACGATTCGCGAATGGTCACGGTCAGATTGCCGTGCGACACCGCCGCCGCGCGCACCACCACGCCGTCGCCAATCACCACCGTTCCGGTGCGGGCGTTAAACACCACGCGCGGCGGCTGCTTGCCGGCGTTGATCTGCACATCTTCCAGCATCGACATAAAGGCCACGCGCTCACCGGCGGCCAGCGGCGCGTTAACCGCCACGTTCGTCGCGCTCTGCGCCGTCGCCGTGCCCGAGCCGAACGCATTGTTCAGCGCAACCGCCACGCTGTTGGCGGTTTTGAAGCTTGGGCGTTTCAGGTTGAGGATCACCTGCTGGTTTTGCTGAAAATCGGACGCGATTTCGCGCTCCACCGAGCCGCCGTTCGGCACGCGGCCCACGGTGGGGGTATTGATGGTCACGCTGGAGCCGCTGTTGCCTTCGGCCTTAACGCCGCCGACTACCACGTTCCCCTGTGCCAGGGCGTAGACTTCACCGTCTGCACCGCGCAGCTGGGTGAGGAGCAGCGTTCCGCCGCGCAGGCTTTTGGCATCGCCGATGGAGGAGACGGTCACGTCAATCGCCTGACCCCGTGCGTAGCCCGGCGGCAGCGTGGCGCTGATCGCCACGGCGGCGACGTTCTTCACCTTCGGGTCAATTTTGGTCGGCAGCTGAACGCCAAACTGGCGCAGCATGTTGGTCACCGACTGGCTGGTAAACTTCACTTGATTTTTATCGCCGGTCCCATCCAGGCCAACCACCAGGCTGTAGCCCACCAGCTGGTTGCCGCGCACGCCCTGAATATCCACGACGTTGCCCAGACGCTCCGCCGCCGCGCCTGTCGACCACAGCAGCATCAGAAATAGCATTGCTTTACGCATGGCAGACTCCATTAAATCGGGAACAGAGGATGGTTGAAGAAGCGGGTCAGCCAGCCTGCCGAGTTGGCGTCGCTGAGCGCGCCGCGTCCGGCGTAGGAGATCCGCGCGTTAGCAATGCGCTGAGACGAGACCGAGTTATCGCGCTCGATATCCTCCGCACGCACCAGCCCGGTGACACGCATGTACTCATCCCCCTGGTTGAGGGTGAGCCATTTTTCCCCGCGGATCGCCAGCACGCCGTTCGGTAGCACCTTGTAGACCGCAACGGTGATGGCACCGCGCAGGCTGTTCTGCTGCTGCGAGGTGGCATTACCATTGAAGTTACGGTTGCCGTCTATCGAGCCAGAGAGCTTATCCACCGAGTGGCCGAAGGCCTCCGGCACGCCGATAGAGACGTCGTTTTTCTTACCAAAGTTGGTGCGCGCCTGCTTGCTGGCCTGGGTGGATTCATCCAGCTTTACCGTCAGGATGTCGCCCACGCGGTAGGCGCGGCGATCCTGGGTTAACGACCAGTTGTAATTGGCGTTGTAGAGACCGCCCCCCTGTACCTGAACAGGTGGCAGACTAAAATCTTCCGGCGGCGCGAAGGCCGCGTCGTCTTTATGCACCAGCAGGGCCGGGCTTTCACACCCGGCCAGCAGCAGCGCAAAAAAGCCGATAACTAACTGCTTTTTCATTTTTCGTTCACTTCGCTTCACGCGTTACATCGACTGCGTGACAAACTTCAGCATGTCATCCGCCGCCGAGACCATTTTGGCGTTCATCTCATAGGCGCGCTGGACGGTGATCATATCGACCATCTCTTCCACCACCTGGACGTTCGAGCCTTCCAGCGATCCCTGCTCGAGTTGACCGAACGCCTCTTCTCCCGCCACGCCCTCTACCGCTTCACCGCTTGCTGCCGTTTCGCGATACAGATTGCCGCCGATGGCTTCCAGTCCGGCCGGATTGACGAAATTGACCAGCGTAATCTGGCCCAGTTCCACCGGATCGGTTTCGCCCGCCACCGTGGCGGTGACGGTGCCGTCTTTGCCAATCTGGATATCTTTCACGTTGTCCGGCAGCTCAATCTGCGGCACCAGCGGCAGCCCCTGCGCGTTGGTCAGCATGCCGTCCGGGTTTTTCTGGAAGTTACCGGCGCGGGTATAGGCAATATCCCCGTCGCTGGTTTCAACCTGGAAAAAGCCCTGACCGGTGATCGCTACGTCCAGCTTCTGTCCGGTGTTCTGAATGTTGCCGGTCGAGAACTCTTTCTGGGTGCCGAGGATTTTTACGCCGGTCCCAAACTGAATACCGGTTGGCGAGGTGTTGTTTTGATCAAGCTGGCCGCCCGGCGTGCGCTGATTCTGGTAAAACAGATCGGCGAACATCACGCGGTCGCGCTTGAACCCGGTGGTATTGACGTTCGCCAGGTTATTGGAGATTGCGCTCATCTTGGCGTCTTGCGCGGCAAGACCGGTTTTACTGATCCATAAAGCAGGATTCATCGTTATTCCTTACTACATCAGGTGTTACGCAGCAGGCGGTTGCCTGCCGTCGCCAGATCTTCCGCCGCCTTCATCATCTTGATTTGCGCTTCGAACTGGCGGTTAAGGGCAATGCTGGCGACCATCTCAGAAATCGCCGACACGTTAGAGCTTTCGAGATGGCCCGAGACCAGCTCCACCTCCTCCGTGCGCGGATTGACGTTGGCGTTAGTGATCATAAATCCGGCCGCATCTTTGCTGAGCTGCGACGCGGGGATGTCCACCAGCTTGATGCGGTCGACGTCCATCGGCGCGGCCACGTTGCCGTCGTCCGGTACGATGGAGATCACGCCGTCGTCAGCGATGTTGATGGACGAGAACGGCGGCAGCACGATCGGGCCGTTGTCGCCAGCCACGGGCAGGCCGTCGATGGTCAGATCCCCTTCCGGGCCGACCTGGATCTGGCCGTTGCGGGTATAGACCTCGCGGTTGCCGCTCACCAGCGCAATCAGGCCGCTGCCTTTGATGGCAACGTCGAGATCGCGCCCGGTGTCGCGCGTGGCGCCCGGCGTCAGGTCAACGCCGCCCTGCTGCTGCTGCACCAGAAAGCGCGAGGCATACCCCTCGCCCTGGATCTGCTGCGACAGGGCGTTATCCAGATCGTGACGGAACCCCTGCGTGTTGACGTTCGCCAGGTTGTTGGCGTGGATCTGCTGCTGCGCGAGGCTACGGGAGGCCCCGCTCACGGCGGTATAGATTAAGTGGTCCATTACACCGCCTGGAACAGCGCCGTCATCATGCTGTCGTTGGTGCTGATCACTTTGGTGTTGGCCTGATAGTTACGCTGGGCGGTCATCAGCCCGACCAGTTCCGCCGTCAGATCCACGTTAGAGCCTTCCAGGGTGTTGGAGGTCAACGCACCCAGCAATCCGGTACCCGGTGTGCCGAGCAACGGCGCGCCGGAGCTGGCGGTCTGCGTCCAGGTGGTGCCGTTTTGTGAGGACAGGCCGTTCGGATTAGAGAAGTTCGCCAGGACCACCTGCCCCTGCAGCAGACGCTCGCCGTTAGAGAAGGTCGCGTACACGCTGCCGTCTTTATCGATGGTCTGGCCGGTACGCTCGCCGGAGGCATAGCCGTTACCGTTGTTTTTGCTGACGGAGAAATCAGAACCGAACTGGGTCGTGCCGTTGTAGTTCAGGTCCAGGGAAATGCTGTCCGCACCGGGGATGTCGGCAGTGAGATTGACCGCACCGTTAGGCTTCAACAGAATGCCCTGCTCGCTAAAGGTCATGTCCTTCGCGTCGCCCATGGACTTATCGTCCATGTAGTAGTGCACCTGCCAGGTATTATCGTCGGTTTTCACGAAGTACTGCTTCAGGGTGTGTTCGCGGCCTAACGAGTCATACACCTGGGTGGCGTAGGTGTGGTTGTAGGAGGTTTCGTCGGTCGGATCGAACGTTGTCGTCTTCGGTTTCTCCTCGTTGGCGTTGAGGTTAGCCGTGAAATCCAGCGAGCTGGTTGCTTTTGCCGGAAGTGAGCCGCTGCTGATGGTCAGGTTACCGACGGTACCGGTCTGGATCACGCCGTTGGCATCGACCGGATAACCCTGCAGGTACATGCCCTGGTTATTGATCAAATTACCGTTGCTGTCGGTCTGCATGTAGCCCGCGCGGGTATAGGCCGTGGAGCCGGAGCTGTCGCGCATGACGAAAAAGCCCTGACCGTTGATCGCCAGATCGAGGCTGCTGGCAGAGGAAAAAACGGTTCCGTTTTTGGAAATACTCTGCGCAACGTTGGTCACGCCCACGCCCAGCGGCTGACCTTCGGCATACAGAGACGCAAACTCCGCACGGCCAGACTTAAAGCCCACGGTCCCTGAGTTAGCAATGTTGTTAGAGATCGCGCCCAGCTGCTCGTTGATGGCGTTCAAGCCAGAAATTGCAATATCAAAGCTCATAAAGGTTCCTGATTAACTCATCAATTTTTTGGAGGTGTTGTTATTCGACTGCGTCTGGCCAAACTGCGTAATCTGGTGATAAGGCACATCGCCAATGCCCGGAATATTGAGCACAATCGCGCTGCCATCGACGGGGATACGCACGTTGTTCACCACGCCGCTCACTTCGATCGGCACCTTCTGCTCATCGGTGTCGGTAACGACCGTCATGGTGTATTTACCCTCTTTCAGCCCCAGTTCTTTCGGGTCGACGGTAAAGTTCACCTCTCCGGCTTCCTGCTTGCCCAGCTCAACTTTGGTTTCTTTGCCGCTCTCGTCTTTCAGAATGACGGTCACGGTATTGGCGGCATGATCCAGCGTCAGGCGGCCATCCACGCTGGTGCTGCCGTCGGTCTGGAGCGTGTCGGTTTGCACCATGACTTTTTGCCCGACGAGGTTGCCCGTCGACAGGGTTTGCAGGTTGTCCATCAGCACGCCGATGTTCTGCATCCCCACCGTCATGTTTTCCATCGACTGCACCTGCGTCAGCTGCGCCAGCTGGCCGACGTACTCGGTCCCGTCCGTCGGGTTAAGCGGATCCTGGTTCTGGATCTGCGCCACCAGCAGCTTCATAAAGAGATTGGTCATCCCTGCTGCACTGTTGTCGTTGGGGGCGATGCCGCTGTCCGTTGTGGTTGCGGTATCGCTCGCTTGAGTCGAAACGCCGTTTACGCTCATGTATTACGCCTCACCAAGACGCAGCAGGCTCTGCTGCATGCTTTTCACATTGTTAAGAACATCGACGTTGGTTTCGAAGTTACGCGACGCCGACATCATGTCGGCCATCTCTTCCACCACGTTGATGTCCGGGTACCAGACGTAGCCGTCCGGGTTAGCCATCGGGTGATGCGGCTCGTAGCGCTGTACCGCATTTCCTGACTCCACCACGTCCAGAACCTGAACGCGGGCACCAGACAGGGCCTTGTCGCTCATCAGCTCATCGTTCTGGTAAACCGCGGCAAATACCGGACGACGCGCCTTGTACACATTCCCCTCATCCACCGCCGGGGTTTCGGCGTTGGCGAGGTTACTGGCGATGGTATTCAGGCGAACGGTTTGCGCCGTCATTGCTGAACCCGAAACGCGGTAGATATCGCTAAAAGCCATTTTCTGTCACCTGATTCAATTACTTACCTTCAATTGCCTTCTTCAGGCCGGTGAATTTCATGTTTAAAAACGCCAGGCTCATCTGGTAGTCCTGCACGTTTTTAGAAAACTCCGCCTGTTCCACATCCAGCGCGACGGTGTTGCCGTCCGAGGAGGGCTGATAGGGCACGCGATACATCTCCTGCGGCGCTGAGCCGGGAAAGAAATCCCGCTGCGAACGTTGCATCTCAGCGGCAAAATCAATATCTTTAGCCTGGAAATTGGGGGTATCGACGTTAGCCAGATTTGCTGAAAGCAGTTCCGCCCTGGAAAGTCGAAGTGCTACAGCCTGCGGATGAACACCCAATGCCTTATCAAACGTAATACTCACAACTCACTCCTTCGTGATGATGGACGCTGCGATAGTCCTGTTGCTTCAGCCTTTTAAAGCAACTATCGTGCCAGGTTTACAACATCATGATTTATAAAGATTTACCTACAACCGCGACCGCAAACGGGAAGCGCCGTTTCCGCCGGGCCATGCCGGCCGCGCTGCTCTGCTTTCTCGCGTTTTCCGCCGTGGCACAGCCGCAACCCTCCACCGCGCGCAAGCAGGTTTATGCCCGCGTTCAGCAGCAGGCCGCCGACCTCATTCGTCATGAGGCGGAACGTCAGCGCTGGGAGGATTACCAGGCGAAGCTCAACCTGTTTATTCCCGCCGAGATATCGAACTACGCCCCGTGCCCCGTGCCGCTGAGCATCAGCTCACCGGGCGGCGAGCGCATGGACTTGCGCCGCCTGCGCTTTGACGTGCGCTGCGACGCCGCAAGCGGGTGGGACATCGCCGTCACGGTCAAACCGGACATCTACCTGCAGGTGCTGATGGCCAAAAACACCCTGGAGCGCGGGCATGTGATGACCGCGTCCGACATCACGCGCAGAAAATTCAATATCAGCAATTTGCGCAGCGGCTACATCACCCGCCCGGACGACGTGGTGGGCCTGACGCTGAAACGCCGTATCCGCGAGCTGCAGCCGCTGAGCCTGAGCCAGCTGGATTCACCGGTCATGGTCGAGCGCGGCCAGCGGGTGTTAATGATTGCCGACCAGGACGGCGTGGAAGCACGCACCATGGGGATTGCGTCGAAAAAGGGCCGTAAAGGGGAGATGATCAAGGTGAAAAACGAGAGCAGCGAACGCGAAGTGACGGCAATGGTCATTGATATGGGCGTTGTCAGAACCGGCTATAGCGCGGCGAAATAAAATCCTCGCCGCGTTTAAGTTTTGCCGTTCATGCGCCGCTTTACCCTGGTAAGGCGCCCGGAAAGCCACTTTCCGCCCCGGCGAAAACGACCAATAAAAATCCGATGATGGAGTAATGCGATGAAAGTGACATCCAGCCAGTATGCAATGACGAGCGCGATCAACCAGGCCAGCTCTGCGGCCCCGGTGCGCAAGACCGGTGCTGAAGAGATGAAAACGACAAAAACCGCAGCCATCGACCCCGTTCTTGGCGATGCGCAGACCCAGATGGCAGCTCTGCCAGAGGTCGACATGGCGCGTGTAGCCAGTATGAAAGAAGCGATTGCCAGCGGGAAAATCAGCGTCGATCTCGACTCGCTGACCAGCGCAATCGAGAAATATTATCAGAGGTAAAAATGAGTAACGCCGCACAGTGCGTCAAAACGCTGGTCCAGGGTATGGTCGAAGACCGCGACACCTATGGCAAACTGAAAACCCTGCTCGCCGACCAGCGCCAGTGGCTTATCGCACGCGATACGGCAAAGCTGGACCAGCTTAACCCGCAGCTTATCGCCTGCTACGAGCAGCTGTCGCACAACAGCAAACAGCGCTACCAGCTGCTCACCCAACTGGGTATTCCCGTCGGCACGCCCGGCCTGCGCACGCTCTTTTCTCGCCTTCCTGCTGCCCATCAAAAACAGTTAACCACCCTCTGGGGTTCCCTTGAACAGGTCGCCGCCGAGTGCAAAGCGCTGAATGATCGCAATATTACGGTGCTGACCATGCAGCAGGACATTCTGCAAAACCTGTTAAATATCAGCGAGCCGGAAAACTGGCTGTATGAGCAGGGTTAACGCAGCCCCGAGGCTCAGGCCAGACATCAAATGAAAAAAATTTACGTGTATCTGGACGCGGCAATGGGGAATAACCTCTACCTTTACGCCGCCTGCCAGGCTAAAGCTCTGACGCCGCACACCGTTTAAATGCCTGAAACCCCGCCACACTCTTTTCAAAAATGGCCGAATTTATGCTGAGGGAGGAATGACATAAACTCCCCCTCCCCTCCAGGTCGTTTTTATGAAAATAGTCATGAATCCGGCAGTTAATGTTAACCATCTGCAGACACAGGGGTTCCCCTGATAAGTTTTAAGGGCAGATCGTGACTTCCGATTGATTCATCGAGTTACGAAATAGAAATTGCAAGCAATTCTCGTTTGTTGACGATTGCCCGGCGTAACCTCTCCATAGTTTCTTTTACGACACTGTCGTCAGTCAGTTCCGTATCACTGGCGATTTTATCTACAAGCGCCAGCATAAGAAAAAGACCATTCTCCGTTGCATTGTTTAAATAGTGCTCGTGCAGGCTAGCGGTCAGAAAACGAATCATTTTATGTGCTGAAAAGACCTGAGTGACGCCGTGAAGTTGGTGTGTAAAAGCATCCAGGTAAAGCATGTCTGCATACATCATCAGACACTGGAAGGTTTTTTTATCCGTTATTTCACCTGCCAGCGGCAGTAAAAGACGGAAAGTATCCAGTATCGCCAGCGTACGTTTAACGTGACCTGCGGTTGTGGTGATCGACCCTTCACGCAAAAGATGATGATATAGCCTGTCTGCCAGACATTTCACCTTCGCCTGAGGACGACCTAACAATAACGCAGTAGTAAAGTATTCATCTTCAAAAAAGCGGGTCTGGAAACGAAGATCGGCGTAATGCTCACGACGCCATGCATATCCCCAAACGACCACGGAATAGCCATAGCCAACCCTGGCACGCTCAGTAATACAGCCATTAAAAAAGGTTTGTGCCTCTACAATCTTATCAATCATTTTTCTCGGGCGTTGATAATAAACGGCAGCGGCGGGATGAATATCATTAGCAAGATGATCTTCCAGATGCGTTGAAAAGAATAAAACATCAAGTTCATTCTGCTCCATTTCATTGAGGATCGTTTCAACACATTTCGGTGAAAGATAATCATCGGAATCAACGCAGTAGATATATTTCCCGGTCGCCAGGTCTAACGCTGCGTTTCTTGCGCTCGCGAGCCCCTTATTTTCCTGGCTGACAATGCGTAACGCAGGAAAACGAGAGGCATATTTTTGCAAAATCGCCAGAGAATTGTCGGTCGACCCATCGTTAATAGCGATAATCTCCATCCTCTGGCAACGCTGCGCTACTAGCGAATCCAGACAACGTTCAAGATAACGTTCAACGTTATAGACCGGCAGAATGATGGAAAGAAAATCCTGAGGCATCTTTATGCTTCCTGCTATGGCGGCGCAGGCCGCCCTTTTTAAATCAGAGACAACCCGCAGAGCAGAGTATAATCGGCGGTGTGCATTGCGTTATCGATCAGGGGATGTTGAACCTGCCAGTGATACCAGGCGCAGAAAAGAACAATAAAATCGTCTTCGCTCAGCGTAACGTTGTCTTCAATCCATAGCGCGCACAGCATTCTCAACTGGAAGAATTGACGGGTTAATGCGAGTAAAGCAACCCCGTAATTACTGGAATTCACGCCGGGAAGGTAACCATCGTACAAACGGTAAAGCAGCAGGTTATGCAAAATATGCGGCTGCTCTTGCAGCAGAGGTATGGCGGTTAATTCCAGCTCACGCAGGCGCTCCTGCATACGTGATGGCTCAATAACGGAAAACTCGCTCAGCTTGAGCATCATTTTCATTTTCTGCATACCCGGCACATTCAGGTTCAGGCGCATTGCGCCCATCTCGCCCAGCGCCTCGACGCGGTTCACCTCAATCGGCGGCAGCAGAGACAGTTGCTCGTTTAAAATGCCCGCCTCAGCCAGCTGCGCAAGCTGTTCGCCCATGGCGATCAGATCCTGCGGGTCGCACTGGTTCTCATCACGATAGCGCTGCGCCTTGCTGAGGAGCACGCCGATGGCGTAGAGGCGGCTTTCCAGCGTCAGCCCCGGATGGACCGCCATGTTGATACACTGCTGGTTTAAGGCTTCATCCCAGAGGCTATGCTCCGCAATGCCGTCAGTCTCGGTTTCGCCGGTATGCAGCATAAAGGCTTCCGGGTTTAGCAGGATCTCCCGCGCCGCGCTTTCGCAGGCCGCGTTGAGGCTCTCTCGCTGCTGGTTTCCCACCGTCAGACGCGTTTTTGGCCAGTCGCCAGCGGCGTCCTGACAGGCCGGGCATTCGCACGCCGCGTCGCGTGCGTTAAACCTGATCACGTATTCAGGTTGGTACTGTTCTATCAATTCCATACATGCTGCTCCAGCCGCTACAGTGGCGGCGATACTCATTGAAAGTTTTTGCGAAAAAACCAGTGGGTACAGTCGATAACGTCACCGCTGGCGGGATCGGGGATCTCAGGTAAAAAGGCAAAGCTGGGCTGTAACCCCAGCCAGCAGTGAGACTGCATCTGCATGGGCCAGCAGGCGTCGAGGCTGACGCCATGCTCGTGCGCCTGTTGGTAAAAATCACGCAGCGTCGGGATATAGCTGCCGTTAACGGCATAGGCACAGCCGCAACCGGCGCTCAGCACACGCGCTACGCCGGGCAACGCTTTCAGGAGCGAGATGTCGTTATATCGCGCCCCCAGCAACACCACCTGCCAGTCGATATGCGGCAAACGGCTCAGCAGCTGATTAACCGTTTTCAGCGAGTTCTCTTTGCGCACATACTTCAGGCGAGCATCAAGCAGCACCACGCTGCGCCACTGCTCACGTTGCGCCACGTCCAGCACCTGGATGTGCGCCTCCAGCTCGCTATGGCCGGGGTCGCGGGCAAACGGCACCAGAGGGTGGTTATCAAGCCCCAGCGAGGAGAGCGCCTGCAGCTGCGCGGCAAGAACCTCGGGCTGCGCCGGGTCATACATCACCGCCACCTTGTCAAACGCGGCCCAGTCCACCGAGGTGCTCAGCGGTGCCTGGCTCAGACGCCGGTAGTGGCTCAGCAGGTTGCGATCGGTGACAAAATCCTCCAGCGTCAGGTCCACCGGCGTGGAGGAGCCAAGCACAAAATCTTTGTCGTAGGTGTTGGCGCTGTGGGAGATACACAAAATTGCGTCGCGCGGATCGATCTGCTGTATCGGCGCGGTGAAATTGTTCAGAAACGCCTGCTCTTCCGCGAGGGTGGCCGTGTCTTCATAACGGTGATTTTTCAGGAAGTTGCGATGATAGCCGAACGTGCCATTGAGCGCATGGCGCTCACCAAAAGCGTGCGTGCGGTAAATTTTATCGAGATGGCTGTACCAGATATAGATGGTGTCGCTACCGGAAAACAGCGCGTTGTTATGCTGCATCGCCGCCACCTGCGTGCTGATTTTGGTGGGCGGATAATAGTCATCATCGTCAAAACAGAGGATGTACTCGCCGCTCGCCATCTCGTTCAGCATGTTGCGCTTCTTACCGAGATCGAGCCGCTCCGGGCTGTGCACGTAGCGCACGTTACCCACCGCAGGGTCGACCATCATGGCGATCAGGTCTTCGTTACTCTGTTCCGAATCATCAAGAATAATCAGCTCGCGCTTGTCGGCCGGGTAGTCCTGATACTGGAAGATATAGAGCAGATAGGGCAAAAACGCCCGGCGATTCCAGGTCGGACAGACGACGCTCACAAACGGGGTCGCGTAGGTCTTTTTCTGCTGCTGGCGTTTCAGCAGCGTCTGCATGAG
This sequence comes from Enterobacter sp. V87_3, assembly GCF_029967835.1. Taxonomy (NCBI): domain Bacteria; kingdom Pseudomonadati; phylum Pseudomonadota; class Gammaproteobacteria; order Enterobacterales; family Enterobacteriaceae; genus Enterobacter; species Enterobacter sp. V87_3. The sequence goes on from NZ_JASCAM010000027.1 coordinate 68,653, forward strand.
GTTGCTCATTTATCGGTGTCGCTGTGCCTGTTGTTGACGCAGCCAGCACTGGGCGGAGACCGCGTCCGTGGTTTTCTGATCGCGGCGCTCCTGCGCCAGACGATGCTCTTTCCGACGCGATTCCAGCACCACTTCGAGGCTTTTTTCGCGGCGAGACTCCGCCAGCAGGTTGCCCTGAAGTTTTTGCGCCTCGACGTGCGCCAGCGCCTGCTCCTGCTTCTGCCAGTCGATCACGCGCTGAATATGGCGCTTATAGCCGGACTGATTGCACAGCAGCGTTGCGCTGCCCTGCATCTCCTGCACGCTGTTGTTCGCCAGGTGGGTCAGGGCGTCAATATTCTTCTCCAGCCGCTGGCACAGCTGCTGCTGGGAGGCCAGACGAGCGCTGAGATCGTTCACCGCGCGGTTGCGCAGCAGATGTAGCTGTTCAAGGGTAGTAATCAGTTTGCTCATCGCGAATTATCCTGCCTGGGCCAGCGCGTTAAGGTCGGCAATGGTGTTGCCGAGCGGGGCCGCGTTCTGCACTTCCTGCTGCAGGAAACGGGTTATCGCCGGCGAGAGGTTGACCGCTCTGTCGGCCACGGGATCGGCTCCCGCCACGTAGCCACCCAACGGGATCAGCGGCTTAATGCTCTGGTATTCGGCGTAAAGCTGCTTGAGGGTGCGGGCGGCGCGTTGATGTTCCTGTTCCGTCACCTGGCTCATACAGCGGCTGATGGACTGACCGATATCAATCGCCGGATAGTGCCCGGCCTCTGCCAGATGACGCGAGAGGACGATATGGCCGTCGAGCACGGCGCGCGCGCAGTCGACAATCGGGTCCTGCTGATCGTCACCTTCTGCCAGCACGGTGTAGATGGCGGTCATGGAGCCCAGGCTTTCACTGTTGCCCGCGCTTTCAACCAGCTTCGGGATCAGGCCAAACGCCGACGGCGGATAGCCTTTAGTGGCAGGCGGTTCGCCCAGCGAGAGCGCGATCTCACGCTGCGCCATGGCATAGCGGGTAAGGGAATCGACCAGCAGCAGTACGTCCTTGCCTTTGTCGCGGTAGTAGCTGGCGATGGTATGGCACAGCTCGGTGGCTTTAATGCGCATCAGCGGCGACTCATCCGCCGGGGCGGCGACAATCACCGATTTACGGCGTCCCGCCTCGCCCAGCGAGTGGTCGATAAACTCTTTGACCTCGCGTCCACGCTCGCCGATAAGCCCAACCACCACCACTTCGGCCTGGGTGTAGCGGGTGATCATCCCGAGCAGCACGCTTTTCCCCACACCGCTGCCCGCCATCAGCCCCACGCGCTGGCCTTTGCCAATGGTCAGCAGGCCGTTGATCGCCCGCACGCCAACGTCGAGCGGCTCCGCAACCGGCTGGCGTTTTAGCGGATGAACCTGCGGGAGCTGCTGCGGCAGCACGGTATCGCCGGTCAGCTTGCCTTTGTCGTCGATCGGTTCGCCAAGGCCGTTGACCACGCGCCCGAGCCACTGGTCGCCAATCAGCACGCCGTGCTGTTTGTCCATCGGAAAGACGCGCGCGCCCGCCATCAGTCCGGCAGGCTGTTTGAAGGGCATCAGAAAGGTGACGTCGCGGTCAAACCCGACCACCTGGGCGTCAATCAGCTCGCCCTCGCCCCCTTCCACCTGGCACAGCTGGCCCACGGCCAGACGGCAGCCGACGCACTCCAGCAGAATGCCCGCCACGCGCACCAGCCTTCCGGCCACGCGGGCGAGGTTAATGTTTTCAAGCGAGCGCAGGACCTGCTCGAAATCGTGATCACTCATCGTGCGATTCCGGCAGCAGGTTAGCTTTCAGAGCGTCCATACACTGATCGAGGCGGTGCTGGCAGCCCACGTCCATCTCGGTGGTATTAGTGATCACCCGGCACTCGCCGGGCGGCAGGTCGGGGTCTGCGGTCAGCCCCCAGTGCGCCGCTTTGTCCGGCTCCGCTTCGCTGATGCGGCGATGCTCGTCGCTGTTGAGCAACACTTTGACCTGCTCCGGCTGCTGCGGCAGCGCGGCAAGCGCCTCCTCCACGAGGGTGAGGATTTGCGTCGGATGCAGGGTCAGCTCGCAGCGGATCACCTGGCGGGTCACTTTTTCCACCAGCTGCAATAATTCTTCCCGGCGACGCTGTTCGTAATTCGCCATGAAGGTTTCCATCGAGGCGATAATACTGTCCAGCGGGTGCGCGGCTTCGAGGAACTGCTGGCGCGCCTGCGTTTTGCCTTCGGAGCGGCCCTTGCGCACGCCCTCGTCAAAACCGAGGCGTAATCCTTCCTGATACCCTTCCTCTTTGCCCTCTTCCAGCCCCTGCGCGAAACCGCTGTTCAGCCCTTCCTGAAAGCCTTGTTGCAGTTGGGATTGCAGGGCGGCATCGTCCGGGACGTGGCGCATCTCGTCGGGGAGACTCTGGGCCATGCGACGTTTGCGCAGCGGCGGAAACTTGTGCAGACGCGGTTTAATCACCGCCTGTCGGCTGTTGGTCAGAGCGCTCAGCGGTAAGCTTTGTTTTTTGTACATGGGTTACTCCATGGTCTGCTCGGTGAACAGCTGAACCTGAATTTCGCCCTCTTCCGCCAGCTGGCGCACCGTCGCCATGATCTCTTTACGCACGTGTTCGATACGGCTTACCGGCACCGGCCCCAGACGGGTGGTGGTGGATTGCAGCAGCGTCACCTGGCGTTTCGGCATCACGTTGAAGATGGCCTGACGCAGCACCGGCTCGGTGCCTTTAAGCGCAATCGCCCACTCTTCAATGGCAATTTCTTCCATCAGGCGTTGCAGCGTCGCCGGGGTTTGACGGCTGAGAATGAAGAACTCGTACATCTCCTCTTCCAGCTCATCCACCACGTCGGCATCGCGCTCGCGCAGCTGATCGAGCAGTTGCTGCTGGTTGCCGGAAATGCGGTTGACGATGTTGGCCGCGTGTTTGATGCCAACCACTTTTGAACCGTGCTCGGAAAGCACCGCCACGCCGCGCTCGATGAGCCGGTCCAGCTCGTCAATCACGTCGCGGTTAACGTCGTCCAGGCGCGCCACGCGCCAGACAATCTCATCCTGACGCTCCGGGGACAGCGCGCTCAGCACGCCCGCCGCCACGTCCGGGGGCAGAAACGCGAGAAACACGGCCTGGAGCTGGAGGTGTTCCTGCTCGATCAGCGCCGCCAGCTGCGGGACATCCACCCACTGCAGGCGCGCCATACGGTGGCGGATTTCATCGCCGTAAATGCCGTTGATCACGCTGCTGGCAATCTCGCCGCCCAGCGCTTTTTCGAGGATCCCGCGCAGGTAGCTGCGCGACGCGCCGTTGATGCCGCTCTGCTCGCGGTAGTCATCAAAGAAGTTGTTCATCGCGTGGCGGGCGTGATCGACCTTTACGCCGTGCAGACGCGCCATGGTGTCGCTCAGCAGAATGACCTCATCGCGGTTCATCTTCTGCATCACTTTCGCCGCCGCTTCTTCGCCCACGCTGAGCAACAAAATGGCGGCCTGTTCCAGTCGGCTGCGTCCTGTTTTGACGCTGCCCTTACTGCTGTTACGTATTGTCAGTTCGCTCATTGCTGTTGATCCATTGTTTCAGTACTTCAGCCATACGTTCCGTTTCGTTTTCCGCCAGCATTTGCAGGTACTCCACCTTGGTTTCAAGGCCAGAGCTTTGCGGCGGCAGTTCGGTGTCCTGATTGAATGCCGGGCCAGGCAGGCCGGTCAGACCGGATTCGGTGGTTACCATGTCGTTCTCAATCGCCTCGGCCTGGGCGCTTCCTTCAATCGCCGCCAGCTCGACAGGTTCACGTCGACCGTAGCGCTGCGCCAGCGGACGCAGGCCGAACAGCAACGCGAGCAGGATCAGCATGCCGATGCCGCCGTTTTGCCCCCAGTACTGAATGTTCGGGTCCTGCCACCACTTCGGCTCCGGGAAGCCGTCTGGCGTTCTGTCGATAAAGGCCAGCCGGTCCAGCGTCAGGGAATCACCGCGGTCTTTTTCAATGCCCGCCGCGTCTTCCACCAGCCGGGTTAAGGCGGTGAGTTGTTCCGGCGTCATGCTGGCGAGCGGCTTAGCCGCCTGGTTTAACGCCACCGCCACGCGCAGTTTCTCCAGCTTGTAGCCGGGATGGCGGATATGACGAATGTCGCGGTCGAAGGCATATTTACGCTGCTCCTGCGAACGGCTGGAGAGCGAGCTGGGCGTGCGGTTTTGCGTCTCGGTTTGTGCCGTCTGCGCGTTAGCCGCCATCGGCGGGGTAGCGGGCGCAGGCTGGTTAACCGGGCGGTTGCTGAGCGAACCGGGGATACCCATCGCCAGCTCGTTAGTGGTGTTCTCGCGCGAGATATTTTCATCGCTGACCTGGGGTTCTTTACCCAGGCGCTCCTGCGTCTCTTCGACGCTGCTCATGTCAACGGTCGGCGTCACGCTGATGCGGAAATTCTCGTTGCCAAACAGCGGGGACAACAGCGCGGCAATATTGTTGGTGGTTTCATTTTTGATGCGCTCAATGACGTCACGCCCCTGACGAATGCTCGCCATGCTGGTGCCGCCCTGCTGGCCGTTTTCCGAGAGTAAATTGCCCGCCTGATCCACCACGCGCACGCTGCCCGGCTGCATACCCGGCACGCTCCCCGCCACCAGCTGGACAATGGCCGCCACCTGCTGTTCATCAAGATGCTTGCCGTAGCGCAGCTGGAGCATCACCGAGGCGCTGCTCTGGGGTTTGTTGGTCATCACAAACGAGCTGGACTCGCTCAGCCCCAGGTGGACGCGCGCATTCTCGACCGGATCCAGCGCCATAATGCTGCGGGCCAGTTCTCCCTCCAGGCTGCGCTTGTAGCGAACGTTTTGCACAAACTGGCTGCTGCCGAGCATCTCGTCTTTGTCCATCAGCTCGTAGCCGTCCGGCATCACGGCGGTAATGCCTTTTGCCGCCAGCGCCATACGCGCGCGCGGGAGTTTATCTTCCGGAACGAGGATCTGGCCGTTGTCAGGGTTGATACGATACGCAATGGACTCTGCGCCCAGCACCTCAACCACCTGTGCCACCGGGAGTTTTTCATCGCTGCCGTACAGTGCGACATAGCCCTGATTGCTGCGCCAGAGAGAGAAAACGATCGCCGCCACCAGCAGCACACCACCCGCCGCCATAAGCCATTGCGGTTTGATGCGCCCGGTCGGCAGCGGGAGGGCAGAAAATGTATCTTTTAACTTTGTCAGCACGAGGGAAACCTTACAGCGGAGTATTCATCACTTCGTCGAGCGCAGTGGTGAGCTTGTTACGAACCTGCATCATGGCGGAGAAGGCCACGCTGGCTTTTTGCGATTCAATCATCGCCCCGGCCAGATCGTCACTCTGACCCAGCTCAATGGCTTTTTGCTTTGCCCCTGCGGCGTGCTGCATGGCATCAACGTTGTCGATAGCGTTATTCAGAACCTGCGAAAAAGAGAGATCGCGTGCGCTGTTCACGCCTGGGAAATCGGCACCTGGCGCAATAAACGTCGACGCGCCGATCCCCCCCGAGGAGGCTACGGCGGCGGTGTTGTGCAGCCTGTCCAGCATCGCCTGCTGGCTGGCCTGCATACCGAGAGCGGTAATTTTGTCCATGGTGTTAGTCTCTTGCACACATCAGGAATAGCACTCGATATTGATACCTTCTTCGCGCATTGAGGCGAGTCGGTAGCGCAGTGCGCGCGGGGTGATGCCTAAAAACGCGGCGGTTTTCGACTTATTGCCGTTGTGGCGTTTCAGCAGTTCGATGATGTACTGGTACTCCGCCATACGCCCGTGCAGCTTAACGTTGCCGATGGCCGACGGTGCAGCCTGCGCTTCGCGGTAGGCGGGCATCAAATCGACGCCTGACGTGGCCGTCATCGTGGCCGGAACGGGCAGGCCAAAATCATTGGCGGTGATCACTTCACCGTTACTCAGGATCATGCCGCGCTGAATCACGTTCTCCAGCTCGCGCACGTTGCCCGGCCAGTCATAGGTCAGCAGCGCCTGACGGGCCTCTTCGCTCAGGCGAATATTGCCTTTATGAAAGGCTTTATATTTAGCGATAAAACGCATCGCCATTGGAATAATATCCAGACGGCGCTCGCGCAGCGGCGTGATATGAATCGGCACCACGGAAATACGGTAGAACAGATCCTGACGGAAACGTCCTTCAGCAATTTCCTGCTGCAAATCTTTATTGGTAGACGCCACCAGACGAATATCCAGAGGGATTTTTTTATGGCTTCCCAGACGTTCGACTTCCTGCTCCTGCAATACGCGTAATAATTTCGCCTGCAGGGCTAATGGCATATCACCAATTTCATCCAGCAGCAGCGTTCCGCCGTTGGCCTGTTCAAATTTACCCGCCACGCTGGTTACCGCACCGGTAAATGCACCTTTTTCGTAACCGAATAAAATGGCTTCGAGCATACTTTCCGGAATCGCCGCGCAATTGACGCCAACGTAAGGCGCATCTGCCCCTAAGGCATTTTCATGAATGTAGCGGGAAACGCACTCTTTGCCTGTACCCGTCTCGCCTGTAATGAGTACCGACACATTATATTTAGCAACACGACGGGCTAATGAAAATACATTTATGCTTTCTGGCGCACGGGCAACAAATCCATTTTCATTATGGGCTTCATGTTCAATAACAATACTCATAACAACTCACCAACATTTAAGCTAATTGTTAACCTGGAGCGAATACGGGCCCGCTGCACCTTTTCAGGTACATTATAGAAAGACGCCTATTCAATATGGATAACAGCGAATTAACCGGGTATTTTTCAATACGGGAACTCATGACTGGAGCGCATTATAACTCACCGTTAGGAATTGTCTTGTTTTTAATGGGTATTAAAATCTTAATCCTTAAAAATCATTAAGTTACAGGAGTTATTAATGCACATTAATCGAGCTAAAATAACGAATTAATAATCCATGGCATCTTGATTATGACAGACGAACAGCGTCTAATTCATATCCCTAATAAAGCCACCCGACAATATGGCTTTATAGTGACGCAGACCGACTCACTCACAAAGCGACACGGTTAAACAAAACTTAAATATTTTTATGCCGCTAAGCAATGTGTAAAGACATCTGCTTTATGCTTACGGCGATCGTTATCCGGAAGATCTATGCAAGCAGCTCCTCAGCGAATCAGAATCTACCAACGTCAGGCGCTCCCCGATATGGTAAAGCTCGACGTGAGCAAGCTTGGACGTCCGTGGCATAAATTGCCCAAGATGATGAACGACAGTTTTGATATCTTCGATGCGCGTTTAAGCATTTATTTTCTGAAAAAATTGCGTGTCAACGTCGCGCTGCAGTCGATGACCTTTGCCATCGACCAGACATATAAAAATACGCAGCTCTTTTCAACGCCGTTTGGATCAATGGCCTTTAGTATTGAACGCACGCTGCTGTTGCAAATACTTCACGATTATTACGGACTGGGAAAAGAGAGCCGTAATAAATCGCTGGACGTTCATCAGCCGGTGACAAAAACTGAAGATCGCCTGAAAAATAAAATTGGGCTGGATCTCACGCGGTTATTAATCGACAAAGAGACGTTCGGCCAGGACGTTGAGATTAAAAGTGATAACACCACCGTCATTAATCAGTGGTCCTGGTGCGTCACCTTTACCCTCGAAGGCTATGAGCAGGGCAGCTTTACCCTGCTGTTTGATAACGCGCATGTCGATCACCTGCTGGCAAAACTGCGCTCGCCTGACGCCGATCAGGCCACCAGCCGACAAGCGCCGCCGACGCCCGCCCAAATCGAAAGGATCTTTTACGGTCTGCCGCTGAAGCTTCACGGCCATGTGACCAGCCTCAACCTCACCGTGGCCCAGCTGGCGCGGATAAAGCCGGGGGATATTATCCCGGTCAATATTAACGAAAACATTCCTGTGTATATCGGCAAAGAACAGATTTTTGACGCCAAAATCGCTGAAGATCGCGGCAAGTTATTACTCTGTGAATTTAACGACAGAACCATTGAGAAGCATTATGAGTGATCTGCAACAAGACCTGAGCCAGTCCCTGGATTTTGGCGACCTGAATCTCGGCGAGATGCCGCGTGAAGAGACCGTTGAGGGCAATATCCGCATGGACATCCAGGCGGAACCGGAATCGCCGGCAGGCATTGACGATCTGCGCAAAATGGCGCTGTTCAGCCGTATTCCCGTCACGCTGACGCTGGAAGTGGCCTCCGTTGAGGTGTCGCTGGCAGAGCTGATGACCGTCGGTCACGACTCGGTGATTGAGCTGGATAAAATGGCGGGCGAGCCGCTGGATATTAAAGTCAACGGCATCCTGTTTGGTAAAGCGGAAGCGGTGGTGCTGAACGATAAGTACGGCCTGCGCATTCTCGAATTCAACAGCAAAGAGCTGGGCGAGTTAACAAGATGACGTTGCACCTGCGCACCGCCCTGCCGTGGCTGCTGTTGGGCGGTTTACTGGTCTCTCCGCAACTGCTGGCGGCGAACGGCGATATCACCCTTTTCAGTTCGTCCACTACCGCTGGCGGCCAGGATTACAACGTCAAAATTGAAATCCTGATCCTGATGACATTGCTGGGTCTGCTCCCGGTGATGCTGATGATGATGACCTGCTTTACGCGCTTTATCATCGTGCTGGCGATCCTGCGCCAGGCGCTCGGCCTGCAGCAAAGTCCACCCAATAAAATCCTGACCGGGATTGCGCTGGCGCTCACGCTGCTGGTGATGCGCCCGGTGTGGACCACCATTTATCAGGACGCCATCGTGCCGTTTCAGAATGACGAGATCACCATGAAGCAGGCGTTCGGCAAGGCGGAAACGCCGCTGAAAAACTTTATGCTGGCGCAAACCAGCAATAAAGCCATGTCGCAGATGATGACGATTGCGGGCGTGACGGGCGATCCGAAAGAGCAGGATTTAACGGTGGTGACCCCGGCGTATCTGTTGAGCGAGCTGAAAACCGCGTTCCAGATAGGCTTTATGATCTACATTCCTTTCCTGGTCATTGACCTGATTGTCGCCAGTATCCTGATGGCAATGGGGATGATGATGCTTTCGCCGCTGATTGTTTCGCTGCCGTTCAAGCTGATGCTGTTTGTCCTGTGCGACGGCTGGACGCTGATTGTCGGTACGCTTACCTCCAGCGTGCAGGGGCTTTAGCAATGGTCACGATGGACATTGCCGGGGACATCATGGCAACCGGCATTAAGCTGGTGCTGATTATCTCCGCCGTGGCGATTATTCCCAGCCTGATTGTCGGCCTGTGCGTCAGTATCTTTCAGGCGACCACGCAAATTAACGAACAAACGCTGAGCTTCCTGCCGCGCCTTCTGGTCACGCTGGCGGTGCTGATTATTGGCGGTAAATGGATGCTTACCCAACTGGTGGATTTCACCGTCAATATTTTTCAGCAGGCGGCGGCGCTGGTGGGATAGCGGGCAATGGGCATTGATATCTCTACGCTGATCAACCCGCTGCTGGCGCTGGTTTTTCCGTTTTTCCGCATTCTGGCGTTTCTGCACTTCTGCCCGGTGCTGGACAACCGCGCCTTCAGCCGACGTATCAAAACCGTGCTGGCACTGGCGCTGGCGGCAATCATCACTCCGATGCTGCCGGATAAAGTGCTGATCACCGAGCTGATGTCGATGCGCACTGTCCTGCTCATCGGTGAACAGCTGCTTTGGGGCATGCTGTTTGGCATGGCGATGCAGCTGGTCTTCGTTGCGCTGCAAACGGCGGGACATATTCTTTCAATGAATATGGGTCTCGGCATGGCGATGATGAACGACCCGGTGAACGGCAGCTCAACCACGGTGATTTCGCAGATGATCTACACCTTCTGCGGCCTGCTGTTTTTCGTGATGGACGGGCACCTGCTGGTGGTCACTATTCTCTACAAAGGCTTTGTCTGGTGGCCCATCGGCCAGGCCATCAATAAACCCACCCTGCTGCTGATTGTGCAGAGCCTGGGCTGGATTATGTCGTCGGCCACGCTTATCGCGATCCCGACCACCTTTGTAATGCTGATTGTGCAGGGCGGCTTCGGGCTGCTTAACCGCGTCTCGCCTACGCTCAACCTGTTCTCGCTGGGCTTTCCAATCAGCATGCTGTTTGGCCTGCTCTGTATTTCGATGATGATGACCAATATTCCCGACCACTATCTCAACCTGACCACCGAAATCCTGGCCAGGCTCGAAGCCGTGAGGACGCACTGATGGCGGCCGGTGGCGATAAAAGCGAAAAACCCACAGCGCAAAAGCTGCGCAAAGCGCGCGAAAAGGGTGACCTCCCGCGTTCCAAAGATCTCACCATGGCCGTGGGCCTGCTGGCGTCGTTCATCACCATGGGCACCTTTTTTCCCTATTACAAAACGCTGGTCGAGGAGTCTTTTACCTCGGTCGGCATGATGGCGGGACGGCTGGATGACCAGGGGGCGTTGAGCCAGTTTTTGATGTTGAACGTGTGGGTGATTATCCGCTTTATCATCACCCTGGCACCGATCCCCCTCGCCTGCATCGTGGCAAGCCTGGTCCCGGGCGGCTGGGTGTTCACCGTTTCAAAGCTCAAGCCCGACTTTAAAAAACTCAGCCCCATCAGCGGCGTGAAGCGCATGTTCTCCAGCAGCCACTACGTTGACGTCGGCAAGATGATGCTCAAGTGCGGCATTATTCTGGCGGTGCTTTACACCATGGTGCACAGCTCGCTCAACCCGCTGCTGCACCTGCAGCGGCTGAGCCTGAATCAGGCGATTCATCAGGGGTTTGGCATTCTGCATCACGTGCTGGTCTATTTCATTGCGGTGATTGTGATCTTCGCCCTGCTCGACGTGCCGCTGGCGAAGTTTATGTTCACCAAAAAAATGCGCATGACCAAGCAAGAGGTGAAAGAAGAGTACAAAAACAACGACGGTAACCCGCAGATCAAAGGCCGTATACGCCAGCTTCAGCGCCAGATGGCGATGGGGCAGATCAACCGTACCGTGCCGGAGGCCGACGTGATTATCACGAACCCGACGCACTACGCCGTTGCGCTCAAATACGACCCGAAAAAAGCCGAAGCGCCCTACATCGTGGCAAAAGGCATGGACGATATTGCGCTCCATATCCGTGACGTGGCCCGTCATCACCAGATTGAAGTGGTCGAATTCCCACCGCTGGCGCGTGCGGTTTACCACACCACCCGCGTAAACCAGCAAATTCCGGCCCAGCTTTTTCGCGCGATTGCGCATGTGCTGACCTACGTCATGCAGATTAAATCCTGGCGTACCGGCCAGCTTGAACAAAAACCCCGCCTGAACAGGCAGATCAACATTCCAAAAGAGGTCTTAAAAGCCGATGGCGAACAGTAAGTTACAGCAGGCGCTTGCCATACTCAGTAAAGGGCGAATAGGCGTTCCGGTACTGCTTCTGTGCGTGCTGGCAATGGTCATGCTGCCATTGTCCCCGCTGATGCTGGATATCTTATTTACCTTCAACATTGTGCTGGCGGTAGTGGTGCTGCTGGTGGCGGTCAATATGCAGCGCCCGCTGGATTTTGCCGTCTTCCCGACGCTGCTGCTGATCACCACGCTGATGCGACTTACCCTGAACGTCGCCTCTACCCGCGTGGTGTTGCTGCATGGTCATGAGGGCGAAGGCGCGGCCGGTAAGGTTATCGAAGCCTTTGGTCAGGTGGTGATTGGCGGCGACTTCGTGGTCGGGTTCGTGGTCTTTATCATCCTGATGATCATCAACTTTGTGGTGGTCACCAAAGGGGCGGAACGTATTTCTGAAGTGTCGGCCCGCTTTACGCTGGATGCCCTGCCGGGTAAACAGATGGCGATCGACGCCGACCTTAACGCCGGGCTGATTAACCAAAACCAGGCGCGAGACCGCCGTAAAGAGGTGTCGAAAGAGGCCGACTTCTACGGTGCGATGGACGGTGCCTCGAAGTTTGTGCGTGGTGACGCCATCGCCGGGATCATGGTGCTGGTCATCAACGTCATCGGTGGGATTTGCATCGGTATCTTCAAATACAATCTCGATGCCAGCCACGCCTTCCAGCAGTACGTTCTGCTGACCATCGGTGACGGCCTGGCCGCGCAGATCCCGTCCCTGCTGCTCGCCACCGCCGCCGCGATTATCGTGACCCGCGTCAGCGACGGCGACGACGTCAGCGATGAGATTAAAACGCAGCTGCTGGCGAAACCGCAGGTGCTGTATACCGCCGCCTTCGTCATGTTCATCCTGGCGATTGTCCCCGGCATGCCGCACATCGCGTTCCTGTGCTTCACCGCCCTTTTGCTGTTTGCCGCCTGGCGACAGAGCAAGGTCGTGAAGCCCGCCGCCGAAGAGACTGACTACGACGCCATTAGCGACGCGCTGGCAACGGACGCGACGCCTGCAATTAACTGGGAAAGTATTCCGCTCGTCGAGCCGATTGGGCTGAATCTGGGCTATAAGCTGGTGACGCTGATCGATGCGGCGAAAGGAAGCCCGCTATCGCAGCGTATTCGCGGCGTGCGTCAGGTGGTGTCTGAACAGTGCGGCGTGCTGCTGCCGGAGATCCGCATCCGGGAGAACTTCCGCCTGAAGCCCGCCCAGTACGCGATCTACATCAATGGCATCCGCACGGCGCTCGGCGAAGTGTATGCCGAGAAGCTGATGGCCATTCCAGGCGCAGAGCTGTACGGCGAAATTGACGGCGTGCTGGATACCGATCCGGCCTACGGCATGGCGATCGTCTGGATCGATCCTGACCAGAAGGCCAAAGCGCTGAACCTGGGCTATCAGGTAGTGGATTGCGCCAGCGTGGTGGCAACGCACGTCAACAAGGTGGCGCGCGAGCATCTGCCGGAGCTGTTTAATTATGACGATATCACCCACCTGCACGCGCGTCTGGCGCTGCAGGCGCCGAAGCTGGCGGAAGATCTCTCGAATGCGCTCAACTTTAGCCTGCTGCTGCGCATTTACCGGCAGCTACTGCTGGAGCAGGTGTCCCTGAAGGATATTGTCACCATTGCCTCTACGCTGCTGGAAAGCTCAGCCGTGACCAAGGATCCGATTCTGCTTACCGCTGACGTGCGTTACGCGCTGCGCCGCGCCATCCTCCACGCCATTAACGGCGATCGGCAAAAGCTGGCGGCTTATACCATTGATAACGCGCTGGAGAATATTTTGCTGGCAGCGCTGAACCAGTCTCAGCAAACCGGCAAGGTGGCGCTGGACAGTTTTGCCGTTGATCCAAACATCCTGACGCAGCTGCAAAACACGATGCCTGTGATTCAGGAGCAGATGAAAGCGAAGGGTCTGCCGCCGCTGCTGCTGGTGACGCCTCAGCTGCGGCCGCTGATTTCACGTTACGGGCGTCTGTTTGCCAGCAACCTGCACGTGCTGTCATACAACGAAGTGCCGGACGACAGCGATCTCACCATCGTCGGCACGCTGGCGTAACTATTCGTCGAGAAAACGCACCTTCCAGGCGGCCAGCGTACGCGGCATTTTACGCTGGTCGCTGCCGTCGGTGCTGTAATAGCGCAGCTCCAGCCCGCCACCTTTCACCGGAGAGATCCGGCCTGCCCAAATCTCGCCTTTTGGCGTGTACATGATGATAGCCGTGCGGCTGTTCGCAGCACCCTGAACCCACATTGAGAGCACGCGCGCGCCGATATTATCGATATCGTTCTGGTAGATATAGACGTTGGCACTGTCGACGAAGTTTTGATAATCCTCCCCCACCAGGGCGCGGAATTTCTCATCCAACGCGCTATCCGGGAAGATACCGAGAGAGAGCAAGGTGGGTTTTGGCCGGGGGTCGGTTTCGGAAAGCTTATATGCGCCGTCCAGGAACACCCCGGTGGGCATGGATAAACGGCATCCCCAGTCGGAATTACTGTATACCTGCAACGAGCCGTCCTTTCTGGGGATCAGCAAGAGCTTGCAGTTGCTGGTGTCCACCACGCGTTCAACGGCCAGCATGCCGTACAGCCGTCTCGCTTCGGCGGTAAACTGATCTTCATTGATGCCTGCCCAGGCGCGAATATCCAGGGTGACGCTCCACTGAGCATTTCGGCTGAACTGGATCACGCCGCCGCTCATATTGGGCGCCAGCATATTCCACCATTTACCTTCCCATTTGAAATTACGGTCGGTGTCGGAGATCGCACTGATGCCAGCATAGTAAGCACGTTCTATGCAGGTGTCAGAGGTACATTTCTCCAGCAGCTTTTCCCACTCGTCATATTTTTTATCGATGTCTGCAACCCCTTCCTCCAGAACCGCCTGGTTATAGATCAGGGAGAGGGTGTTATCCAGCCAGTGGAGGTTGTCATTATTGCAAATGGTATTCTCCAGCGGCGTGACCGCGCGCTGGCAGTTTATCGCCATCGCGCCGCCGCTAAAAAATAATGTCATTAAAAACAGTAGGCTAAAGCAGCGATGTATCATTTTTGTTCAACTTTCATTCAAAAGGGCGGCTATTGTGGCGAAGGAGAGGCTTTATTGCAATATAAACCATTCACCATAGTTATATGAATGGACGATGCAGCAAATCTGTTAAGTTATGTACAAATCTTGTCGCATTTTTAATACGGAATGTATTAACTCTGGACAAATAGCGATGAAAATAGACAGCAGTAATCTGACCATGGCGACGGTTGCCGCCTATGGCTCACAAACGGATTCCACCCGGCGTCCCCTGGGGATTAAACGCTCAAGCGGGAATATTTGCCCACAAAGTGGTTTCTGGCAAATTGATCATCCTGCCGTAACGAATGTTGTAAATGTTAAAAAAGGAGAAACATTACCCTGGCAAAATGGTTATCCCGTTAACTGGACGCTCATTGAATACGATTTAAGAAACGAATAATTAACATCTCTTATTCTGCAGGAAATAGATTTTCCTTATTGCAGGAAAGGGTATTTCCTGCCCTTTCGGCATCAAATCCACATTAATTTCATAACGAGCGCATTGCATTCGCTTTAGCCTCTCCCTCGCCACACAAAATCATGCAACATACTGATTATATTAATACTAAGCAAAAACTTACGACCATAAAGATCGTTTTAACCAATCAATGTGAATATATCGATCGATAATAGTTATGTACTTTTTCTAAAAAAATCATGATTGATTTCATCGATCAATATTTATTATTCGATCGACTTTGACAATCAAAAAGTGAGCAGGTACCCTTTGTCTTGAGCGTTATTTTTACTCGTTGTTAACTGTTTGTAGTTCAGAACCATTATCCCAACGCATTTAAACATTTCCTCAACGAGTTGCCATTATCCCGCTAAGTACATACCTCATATTTGGTATAACGAGAGTGATCCGGAGTTATCAGTGATCGACAGTTTGAATTTCAGAAGGCCGTTAAATATTTGTTTCGCCGTACTTGCCGTGACCTTTATTGTGGTTGGTACGCTGGTTGCCCTTACGCAATGGTCCGCCACGCAGGAAGCGAATAAAAGACATAACCGTCTATATATCAGCAATGTCGCATCGTTCCTTGATAAATATCTGGATGGTTACGAGCGTATCGTGCGGGAAATGACGCGCATCGCCGCCGATCAGCATAAATTCGACAAAATAAACGAAAACGACAGGACGTTGCGTAACTGGATGATCGAGCGCCTGCGCATTATGCCGGACGCCCTCTCAATCATTCACGTGGACAATAATGGCAGCTATATCCGCCTTCCTTATGTGCCGCTTAGCGACGATCAAGAGCAGAAATGGGACCCGCGCAAAGAGTCATGGTTTTCGATTTCCATCGAAGACTCGGACGAGGCGCACTACAGCGTCAGCCGGGACCCTTTCGCTCACAGAGAGCGCGTAATTACCATTTCGTTGCCCATCATTAACGGCTCGGACGGATCGAATACGGGCGTTCTGGCGCTGAATCTGGACATGGAAAAAAGCACCGAGATCCTCAGCACCGCGCTGCCCCCCATGAAGAGCCGGACCTTTGTGATGAACCGTCAGGGCGAGCTGGTGATCAATCCGGGCTACCAGTTCGACCCGCAGAGGCTTAAAGCTATCGCGCTGAACGCCCGGGAGCATCGCGGCGACTTCGTGATGGACGACCGCTACTACACCTACCGCACGGTCGGCTCCCAGTCCTGGCTGCTGGTGCACGAAGTGGAGCAGAGCGAGCTAAACAACCTTGCCTTTCAACAGTGCCTGAGCACGCTCTGGGGAACGCTGTGCGCGCTTATTGCCCTGCTCTTCTGCTGGTGGTCGACCCGAGCCGCGCTTAACGCCATCTTTATGCGCATTGCGGCGAGCATCCGCGGCGGCACGATCAAGCCCGCCAGCGTGGAGGAGCTGATTTTCGAAGAGATCCACAGCTCGCAGCAGCGGCAGGAGAAAACGGCGCACGAGGCGCTCACCGACGGGCTTACCGGGCTGAAAAACCGTCGCGCCTTTGATGCCGATGCGGCGCGCTGTAACAGTGAGCCGAACACCCATCTGGCGATGGTGGATATCGATAACTTCAAGATGATTAACGATACCTGGGGGCATACGGTAGGCGATCTGGTGCTGAAAACCGTGGCTGAACTGGGTTCGCGGCTGCGCGGTCTGGAAAATATCACCCTCTACCGCTACGGCGGAGAAGAATTTGCGGTTCTGTTCCAGGGGATTAGCGCCGAAAAAGCATTAAGCTACCTCGAAAAGTGGCGCATTACGGTGAATACACGGTCTTTCAGAGAACACGATCTTAACGTCTCGTTTAGCGCGGGGCTGTGCAAGATGGGAGGCACCTCGTTGCCGGACACCCTGGGCCGTGCCGATAAGCTGCTCTATCAGGCCAAGAAAAGCGGTAAAAATAAAATCATCGCCAGCTGATCGCCCGGTTAAGTTGGGCGGCGTTTGTGTCGTTTAAGGCTGTATTGTTGTGGCTACGAGGCTGGCATGGAAAAGAGTACGCATTTTGTCGTGCAGTGTGTCGAAAAAAATAAACTCGACTCGGGTATCGATTTCGTTATCCAGCCGATTTTCGATCTCTCACGGTTTGTCTGCATCGGCGGCGAAGTGCTGGTGCGAGGCACGCACAGGCGCAATATTGTGCCGCCTCATCTGTTCATCAGCGAGCTGGAAAAAACCGGCGGTATTCTGCCGATGGGTGATTACATCCTGGCGCAGGCGTTTAAATTTCTTGCCGGCCAGCCGCGCGAGCATCTTGATAACCGGCTTTTTACGTTCAATATCTCCTGGGTGCAGCTTCAGGACAGCCACTTTGCTGCCCGCGTGCTTGCGCTGATTGCTGCGCACCCGCTCGCGCCACGCAATCTGGTGTTTGAGATCACCGATGGCGCTGACCAGCTTGATGAGACGGTGAAGCAGAACCTCGATACGCTGCACGGTGCGGGGATCAACCTGGCCTGGGACGGGATTGATTGTCTGGAAAAGCTCCGGTCGCGGCTGGCGCTCTATTTGCCCGACTACATCAAGCTCGACAGAAGCTGTCTGGCCGCCAACCGCCTCGACAATACCTTCGCCATGCTGGCGTACGTGGAGGATATCGACGTGGACGTGGTCATTGAAGGCATCGAAAACTACACCCATGTCTCCAGCATGCTGCGTCACGGCGTGAAATACGGCCAGGGTTTCCTGTTCTCTCGCCCGGTGAGCAAAGAGGCCTTCCATCAGCAGTATATGCAGCCGGAACGCGCGTAAGGCGCACCACCATGTATCAGCAAAATTTTCTGCGTAAGACCAAAAACCGCATGCTGGCCGCCGGTATCGCGTTTTTGCTTACGCTGGTGGTCACCACCACGCTGGCGATGATTAACGGGCTGGATAACCATCAAAAGCGCATGGCGGAGCAGGCGCGCTACGTGCAGTCGATTCTGGACAGCATGCTGCGAGATGCGCATGAAGCCTCCCGCCAGGCGTCTGCGCTGCTGGGCAAAGTCTGCACTTTTAACGTCGAGAAAGCACTGAATATGCTGCCGGGCCGCTATATGCATATTTACTCGATAAACTTCGTTCACAATCAGCATATTAGCTGTTCTTCTCTGTTAGCGAATAAACACGCCAGCGTCACTTCCCGGCTTCCGCTGGATAAAACGGTGTGGATGTCGAACGCCCTTAGTGCCCCCGACATTAGCGTTATTTCACTGATAAGCCATTTTCCTCAGGGAACGCTTTACGTCGCGTCCGACCTGCGCTTCCTGCTGGAGGTGATGGGCAACGATCTGATTATTCAGGTATCAGGTAAAACGCTCAACGCCGCCGGGCTGCAAAAAGGGCCGCTCGCGGCGGCACAATTTGCCGACTATGAACCGTTTCCGGCCCACTCCACCTTGTACTCGCTGGCATGGAGAAGGCCGGAGATGGGCGAAATTATTGGGTTCGTGACCGACTCATGGCTCTCCCTCGCCTTTATTTTGTCGATGTCGACCATCATGGCGACCCTGACCTGGCTGCTGGCGCTCCGCCGCCATTCTCTGTACGCGCAGCTGGCCAGCGCCATCAGACAGCATCAAATTCATCCGCACTATCAGCCGCTGATATGCGCCAGAACCAACACGGTGGCGGGAGCAGAGGTACTGGCAAGGTGGCATCACGCCGAGCTGGGCTTTATTCCTCCAGACGTTTTCATCCCGGTGGCGGAAAGCACCGGGCTGATTATCGACCTGACGGAAAGTTTGCTGGAACAGGTGGTTCACGACCTGCGGCAGGGTGCTGCCACCTTTCAGCCGGGCTTTAAGCTCAACCTGAACATCAGCCATGCGCACGTGGTGGACAATTCCTTCGATCGGTTTATCGACGACTGGGCAGCCACGTTTGCGGAGCTTGGCATCACCCTGGTGTTTGAGATTACCGAGCGCGAAAACATTGATATCAGCGATGCGCTTGTGGCGAAGATTGCCCATATTAAGCGCAGCGGCATTAAGATCGCGCTGGATGATTTTGGCACGGGGTTTTCCAACCTGGCGTTTATCACCAACCTTAATCCTGACAGCATTAAGATTGACCGCATGTTTACCCGGCAGATTTCGCAGGACACCGCGACGCCGCTGATTGACTGCGTGATTGATATGGCAAAGCGGATGAATATCCTGACGACGGCGGAAGGCGTTGAGTATGACTATCAGGTAGCCTATCTCAAGGCGAATGAGATTGACTGTTTGCAGGGCTACTTTTTCTCGAAACCGCTCAGCTTCAGCGACTTCACCCGGTTTTTACAACGCTACGCGAGCCAGAAATAAAAAAGCCCCTTTCGGGGCTTTTTTTACGGCTAAGCGCGGAAGGCTTAGAACGGGATGTCGTCGTCAAAGTCCATTGGCGGTTCGTTAGACGGTGCCGGTGCGGACTGCTGCTGCGGACGAGACTGCGCGCCGCCGCTGAACTGGTTGCCGCCCTGTGGCTGCTGAGGCTGACCCCAACCGCCCTGCTGCTGGTTCTGGCCGCCACCTGCCGGTGCACCACCGCCCTGACGGCCACCCAGCATCTGCATGGTGCCACCAACGTTTACCACCACTTCAGTGGTGTACTTCTCAGCGCCGGACTGATCGGTCCATTTGCGGGTACGCAGCTGGCCTTCGATATAGACCTGAGACCCCTTACGCAGATATTCGCCGGCCACTTCAGCCAGTTTGCCAAACAGCACAACGCGGTGCCATTCAGTCTGCTCTTTCATCTCACCGGTCGCTTTATCACGCCAGGATTCGGACGTAGCCAGCGTAATGTTGGCAACTGCGCCACCACTCGGCATGTAGCGTACTTCCGGGTCCTGGCCCAGATTACCGACGAGAATCACCTTGTTTACGCCTCTGCTGGCCATGTTCGTGTCTCCTGAATACGTTTCTTAATAGTGTAAACGCGCGAGTGTACCATTTCCATGCGCTACTTTGATAGTTGCGTAGCACGTTCCAGAGTTCTCCCGCGAACTCGACATTGTTACACAGTGAATCAGAAATTGCATTCCAATACTGTATATCCAGACAGGTTAAATTGTGTCATAATTAGCCGTTTCTGCCGGTTGTCCTTCAAACATACCAGGCATCCGAGTTTCTACCGGGAAAGGTGAATGGATAAGATCGAAGTACGGGGCGCTCGCACCCACAATCTCAAAAATATCAACCTCGTCATCCCTCGCGACAAACTCATCGTCGTGACCGGGCTTTCGGGTTCTGGCAAATCCTCACTGGCTTTCGACACCCTGTATGCCGAAGGGCAGCGTCGCTACGTTGAATCACTCTCCGCGTATGCGCGCCAGTTTCTGTCGCTGATGGAAAAACCGGACGTTGACCATATTGAAGGGTTATCACCGGCTATCTCCATCGAGCAAAAATCGACCTCGCATAACCCGCGTTCAACGGTCGGTACCATTACTGAAATTCATGACTACCTGCGTCTGCTGTATGCCCGCGTAGGTGAGCCGCGCTGTCCGGATCACGACGTGCCGCTGGCGGCGCAAACCGTCAGCCAGATGGTCGATAACGTGCTGTCTCAGCCGGAAGGCAAACGCCTGATGCTGCTTGCGCCCATCATCAAAGAGCGTAAGGGCGAGCACACCAAAACGCTGGAGAACCTGGCAAGCCAGGGCTATATCCGCGCCCGTATCGACGGCGAAGTGTGCGACCTGTCCGATCCACCGAAGCTGGAACTGCAGAAGAAACACACCATCGAAGTGGTGATTGACCGCTTTAAAGTGCGTGAAGATCTGGCAACACGTCTGGCGGAGTCGTTTGAAACCGCGCTGGAGCTTTCCGGCGGTACGGCGGTGGTCTCCGATATGGACGACACCAAAGCGGAAGAGCTGCTCTTCTCCGCCAACTTTGCCTGCCCGATCTGCGGCTACAGCATGCGCGAACTGGAACCGCGCCTGTTCTCCTTCAACAACCCGGCGGGCGCGTGTCCGACGTGTGACGGCCTGGGCGTGCAGCAGTATTTCGACCCGGACCGCGTGATCCAGAACCCGGAGCTGTCCCTGGCGGGCGGTGCGATTCGCGGCTGGGATAAGCGTAACTTTTACTACTTCCAGATGCTGAAATCGCTGGCAGAGCACTATAAGTTCGACGTTGAAGCCCCCTGGGCCAGCCTGAGCGCAAACGTGCACAAAGTGATCCTGTTCGGTTCCGCTAAAGAGAACATCGAGTTCAAGTACATGAACGATCGCGGTGATACCTCCGTGCGTCGCCACCCGTTCGAAGGGGTGCTGCACAACATGGAGCGCCGCTACAAAGAGACCGAATCCAGCGCGGTACGCGAGGAGCTGGCGAAGTTCATCAGCAACCGCTCCTGTGCAACCTGTGAAGGCACTCGTCTGCGTCGTGAGGCGCGCCACGTGTTTGTCGAAAACACGGCGCTGCCGACCATCTCAGACATGAGCATCGGTCACGCGATGGACTTCTTCACCAATCTCAAGCTTTCCGGCCAGCGGGCGAAAATCGCTGAAAAAGTGCTGAAAGAGATTGGCGATCGTCTGAAATTCCTGGTGAACGTCGGCCTGAACTACCTGACGCTTTCCCGCTCTGCGGAAACGCTCTCCGGTGGTGAAGCGCAGCGTATCCGTCTGGCAAGCCAGATTGGCGCGGGCCTGGTGGGCGTAATGTACGTGCTGGATGAGCCGTCCATCGGCCTGCACCAGCGCGACAACGAGCGACTGCTTGGCACGCTGGTTCACCTGCGCGACCTCGGCAACACGGTGATTGTGGTGGAGCACGACGAAGATGCTATCCGCGCCGCTGACCACGTTATCGATATTGGCCCGGGCGCGGGTGTGCACGGCGGCCAGGTCGTGGCTGAAGGGACGCTGAAAGACATCATGGCGGTACCGGACTCACTGACCGGCCAGTACATGAGCGGCAAGCGCAAAATTGAAGTGCCGAAACAGCGCGTGCCAGCCAACCCGGAAAAAGTGCTGAAACTGACTGGCGCGCGCGGGAACAACCTGAAAGACGTGACCCTGACGCTGCCGGTCGGCCTGTTTACCTGTATTACCGGCGTGTCCGGTTCCGGGAAATCGACGCTTATCAACGATACGCTGTTCCCGATTGCGCAGACGCAGCTCAACGGCGCGACGCTCGCTGAGCCTGCACCGTATCGCGAGATTCACGGGCTGGAGCATTTCGACAAGGTTATCGACATTGACCAGAGCCCGATTGGACGCACACCGCGTTCCAACCCGGCAACCTATACCGGCGTGTTCACGCCCGTACGTGAGCTGTTTGCCGGCGTGCCGGAATCACGCTCGCGCGGGTATACGCCAGGACGTTTCAGCTTTAACGTTCGCGGTGGTCGCTGCGAAGCCTGTCAGGGCGACGGCGTGATCAAGGTCGAGATGCACTTCCTGCCGGATATCTACGTGCCGTGCGACCAGTGCAAAGGCAAGCGCTATAACCGCGAAACGCTGGAGATTAAGTACAAGGGCAAAACCATCCATGAAGTGCTGGATATGACCATCGAAGAGGCGCGCGAGTTCTTTGACGCCGTCCCTGCGCTGGCGCGTAAGCTGCAAACGTTGATGGACGTGGGTCTGACCTATATTCGCCTTGGGCAGTCTGCCACCACGCTCTCCGGCGGCGAGGCGCAGCGCGTGAAGCTGGCGCGCGAGCTGTCCAAGCGCGGCACCGGCCAGACGCTGTACATTCTCGATGAGCCAACCACCGGCCTGCATTTTGCGGACATTCAGCAGTTGCTCGACGTTCTGCATCAGCTTCGCGATCAGGGCAACACCATCGTGGTGATTGAGCACAACCTGGACGTGATTAAGACAGCAGACTGGATCGTCGATCTGGGTCCGGAAGGCGGCAGCGGCGGCGGTGAAATCCTCGTCTCCGGCACGCCAGAGACCGTTGCTGAGTGCGAAGCCTCGCACACCGCGCGCTTCCTCAAGCCGTTGTTGAAGTAATCATACCGACAGCTGCTGTCTGACCTGTTCAGGCAGCAGCTCTATTGCCTGCTGATAAGAGGCATCCACCAGGTAGTAAATCTGTGAATCGGGAATCGAACCGTCGAGATACACGGTGCTCCAGTGCGCCTTATTGAGATGCTGGCTCGGCCTCACATCATGATGCTGCTGACGCAGCAGATCGGCCAGTTCCGGGCTGGTTTTCAGCGCTGCCGCCGGGCGGCCTTCAACCTCTTTGACCATCGCAAAAAGCACGTCGCCGACCTTTATCTGCGTGGCTTTCCAGTCGTTGTGGACGCTTTGCTCCGCGCCTGATTTGTTCATGCAATACTGAAGTATCTCCGAAATTGTCATCTTTATTCCCCTTGTAGCGTAGCGATAATTTTACGCGGACCACCGTGAATGCGATGCTCTCCCAGCCAGATCCCTTGCCACGTGCCCAGCATCAGCCGCCCCTGGTGTACCGGCAGCATCAGCGATACCCCCAGCAAAGAGGATTTGATATGCGAAGGCATGTCATCCGCCCCCTCATAGTCATGCTCATAGGCGGCGTTGTCGGGCACGGTTTTGAGAAAATGCCGTTCCATATCAGACCGGACGGTGGGATCGCAGTTTTCGTTTAACGTGAGAGAGGCGGACGTGTGCTGAAGCAGCAGGTACAGCAAACCCGTTTTGACGCGCGATAAATCGCGGATTTGCCCGACGACTTCGTCCGTCACCAGGTGAAATCCGCGCGATTTTGCGCTCAGGGTCAGGGTCTGTTGATACCACATTGGCTGCTCCGTTAAGAAAGATGAATCTTTCTAAGTGTGCAGCAAGAAGGCGAAAGGTAAAACCCGCGGCGGCAAGATTTGATTAAAAAAGGATCCGGCCCGCCGCGCGGCCATTAATACTCTGAGTTAACAATCACCTCTTCGCCAAACTTTCCGGCCATCGGCAGCGGGCGATAGGTTGAGTTCGAGGCGCGTAACACCCGAATCCCTCTGGCCCCCACGTCGTGCGCGGCGGTAATGTCGTTGTCAGAATCCCCGTAGAACACTTTGATATTTTTCTGCTCAAGCCACTGGGTTTTAGTGTTTTGCCCCTCTTTATCACCCGCAAAAATCACCGGGTTCATGCTGGCCGCCGGGATCAAAAAATCGTCCTGCAGGGTTTTAGAGACGGTCTCGGTTTTGGTCTGGCTACGACCGGTGACGAAGTAGATGCTGTCGCCGCGCTTAACGTGCATGGCGATCAGCACCCGGGCAACCTCTTTCGGAATGCTGAACTCGTCCCAGCCGTTATTCATTTTTTCCCAGAACTCCGGGTTTTGCAGATAGGCTTCGCTGTCCGGCGAGAAGGTTTTCTTGCCGCGCCAGAAGCCGGGGCTGGAGAACAGCACGGTGTCGTCGATGTCGAAGCCGACGGCCATTGGTGCCCGGCCCATCAGGCTGTTTTCAATTTGTGCCACGGAGACCCAGTGAATGGGGGCTTGCTCGGCCAGGATGGCGGCGGTGGTGCCGGTGTAAAGCGGCGTCGGCGCAGATGCGCGTGCAACTACGGCACTGTTAAGCGAGAACAATAAGCAGGCGGCGCTGAGCGCCAGTGTGATCTTGCGCATATTTTCCCCTGAATATTCAGTTTGTTATCGTTTTATTTTGTGTGAGTGGTCAAAAAACTATCCGACCATAACCCCAGCGGCAGGGGAAGAAAAGGAGTTTTTGCTTATCAATCTGAAGAAAAAGAAGACGATCACAAAGCGAGACATCGACCTGAGCAGCCTGATGCCCTCACCCCGGCCCTCTCACACAGGGAGAGGGAGAACACCCAGCCCGTAGGCCCGGTAAGCGGAGCGCCACCGGGCGATTAGACTGTACGGCGGCCTGATGTCCTCCCCCACAGGGAGAGGGAGAACACCCAGCCCGTAGGCCCGGTAAGCGAAGCGCCACCGGGCGATTAGGCTGCTCGGCGACCTGATGCCCTCTCCCTCGGGGAGAGGGCGAAACGGTAGTGAGTGCTTACATTACAGCAGCAAACGCCTGCGCCACGCGCTGGACGTTATTGGCGTTCAGGCCCGCCACGCACATGCGGCCGCTGGCGATCAGGTAGACACCGAACTCCTCGCGCAGACGATCGACCTGTGCGGCGCTCAGGCCGGTATAACTGAACATGCCGCGCTGTTTCAGCAGGTAGTCGAAATTATGCCCCGGCACCGCCTCTTTCAGCACGTTCACCAGCTCCTGGCGCATCGACAGGATACGCTTGCGCATCGCTTCCACTTCCGCAAGCCAGTTGGCTTTCAGCTGTTCGTCACCGAGCACCGTTGCGACGACCTGCGCCCCAAAGTTCGGCGGGCTGGAGTAGATGCGGCGCACCGTGGCTTTTAGCTGCCCAAGCACGCGCCCGGCCGCTTCGGCATCTTCACACACGACCGACAGGCCGCCCACGCGCTCGCCGTACAGGGAGAAAATTTTAGAGAAGGAGTTGCTGATAAGCGCAGGCAGCCCGGCGTGGGCCACGGCGCGAATGGCGTACGCATCGTCTTCCATCCCTGCGCCAAAGCCCTGATAGGCGATGTCGAGGAACGGGATGAGATCGCGCGCCTTCAGCACCTCAATGACCGCATCCCACTCAGAATGGGTCAGGTCCGCCCCCGTTGGGTTGTGGCAGCACGGATGCAGCAGAACAATACTGCGCGCCGGCAGGGTGCTCAGTTTTTCAAGTAGGGCATTCACGCGCACGCCGTTGGTTTCGCTGTCGAACCACGGATAGGTCTCGACCTTAAAGCCTGCGCCTTCGAAAATGGCCACGTGGTTTTCCCACGTCGGGTCGCTGACCCATACGCCGGAATCCGGGAAATATTTTTTCAGGAAGTCCGCCCCGACCTTCAGCGCGCCCGAGCCGCCCAGCGTCTGGATCGTCGCCACGCGCTTTTGCGCCAGCACCGGATGATCGTCGCCAAACAGCAGCGGAGCGACGGTGTTACGGTAGCTGTTCAGCCCTTCCATCGGCAGGTAAAGCGAGGCGCCATGCGGTGTCGCGTTAAGACGCGCTTCGGCGTCGGCTACCGCCTGCAGCTGAGGAATAATGCCCTCCTCGTTGTAATAAAGGCCAATGCTGAGGTTCACTTTATCGCTGCGGGGATCTTCTTTGAAACGCTCCATCAAGGAGAGAATGGGGTCGCCAGCGTAGGCGTCTACTTTCTGAAACACGCGATGGTTCTCCGGATTATTATCAGGCAGGGAATTCAACAATAAACCGGAAGCAGAATAAGATCGAGGGGATGTTATCGTTGCGGGGGAGGCGCGCCGGGTCTCCCCCCTGAGGGCGTCAGTCTATGTACTTCATCGCGACGCGTGACGTCAGGCGCGTAATAAGTTCGTAAGCACTTACTCCCGTCATTTCCGCGATGCGCTCGACGGGCAGACCCTCGCCCCACATCACCACGTCGTCGCCCGCTTTGTCCTGGGCATCTGGCCCAAGGTCAACGCAGATCATGTCCATCGCCACGCGGCCTACCAGCTTCACTTCGCGGCCATTAACCAGTACAGGCGTGCCGGACGGCGCGGCGCGCGGGTAGCCATCGCCGTAGCCCATCGCCACCACACCCAGACGGGTATCGCGCTCGCTGGTCCAGGTGCCGCCGTAGCCCACCGGCTCCCCGGCTTTGTGCTCGCGCACGGCGATCAGGTTAGAGACCAGCGACATCACCGGCTGGAAGCCAAAATCAGGCCCCCACGGCTTATGCTCCAGCGGCGATACGCCGTAAAGAATAATCCCCGGACGCGCCCAGTCGAAATGGGACTGCGGCCACAGCAGAATGCCGCCGGAAGCCGCAATAGAGCGCGCGCCGGGCTTGCCTTCGCAGAAGGTGTTGAAGATATCAAGCTGCTGCTCGGTTGCGCCGCATTCAGGTTCGTCGGCGCGGGCAAAGTGGCTGACGATGTTCACCGGCTGGCGGACGTTTTTGCACTGGCACAGGCGCTGGTAGAACGTTTCTGCATCTTCCGGGCGCACGCCGAGGCGGTGCATACCGGTATCAAGCTTCATCCACACGGTGACCGGCTCGCTCAGCTTGGCCGTTTCAAGCGCCACCAGCTGTTCTTCGTTATGAACCGAAGTATGCAGATGCTGTTCGGCAATGGTCGGCAGATCGGCGGCTTCAAAAAAGCCTTCGAGCAGTAAAATCGGCTGGGTAATCCCGCCCGCGCGCAGGCGGAGTGCTTCTTCGAGACGGGCAACGCCAAAAGCGTCGGCATCGGGGAGCGTTCGCGCGGTCTCCAGAAGACCGTGTCCGTAAGCGTTCGCTTTCACGACTGCAACGAGCTTGCTGGCAGGTGCCAGTTCACGCAGACGTTGCAGGTTGTGTCGCAGAGCGCGGCGGTTAATAACAACAGTTGCCGCTTGCATTTGAATTCCTTATTCGTCGTCGTACTGCGGTCCCGCATAGTTATCAAAGCGTGACCATTGTCCATTAAAGGTCAGACGTACCGTACCGATTGGGCCGTTACGTTGCTTACCAATAATAATTTCAGCGATCCCCTTCAGGTCGCTGTTCTCGTGATACACCTCATCACGATAGATAAACATGATTAAGTCGGCATCCTGCTCGATGGAGCCGGATTCACGCAGGTCGGAGTTGACCGGGCGCTTGTCAGCACGCTGCTCCAGAGAGCGGTTAAGCTGGGAAAGCGCCACCACCGGCACCTGCAACTCTTTGGCTAACGCCTTAAGCGATCGGGAAATTTCAGCGATCTCCAGCGTACGGTTGTCGGAGAGCGACGGCACGCGCATCAGCTGGAGGTAGTCGATCATGATGAGGCCGATCCCGCCATGTTCACGCGCGATACGGCGCGCGCGGGAGCGCACTTCCGTTGGCGTCAGCCCGGAGGAGTCATCGATATAGATGTTACGTTTTTCCAGCAGTATGCCCATGGTGCCGGAGATACGCGCCCAGTCCTCGTCGTCAAGCTGGCCGGTACGGATGCGGGTCTGGTCCACGCGGGACAGCGATGCCAGGGAACGCATCATGATCTGTTCCGAGGGCATCTCAAGACTAAAGATAAGCACCGGTTTATCCTGCAACATCGCCGCGTTTTCGACGAGGTTCATCGCAAATGTCGTTTTACCCATCGACGGACGCGCGGCAACGATAATCAAATCCGACGGCTGCAGGCCAGCGGTTTTCTTATTGAGATCGTCATAGCCCGTGTTGACGCCGGTTACGCCATCGTGCGGCTGCTGGAAAAGCTGTTCAATACGCGCGACGGTGGCATCGAGCACCTCGGCGATGTTCTTCGGGCCTTCGTCTTTATTGGCGCGGCTTTCGGCGATTTTAAAAACGCGAGACTCGGCGAGATCGAGCAGGTCTTCGCTGGTGCGCCCCTGCGGATCGAAACCGGCCTCGGCGATTTCATTCGCCACCGAGATCATCTCGCGCACGACCGCACGTTCGCGCACAATGTCTGCATATGCGCTGATGTTGGCCGCACTTGGCGTGTTTTTCGAGAGTTCTGCCAGATAAGCAAAGCCGCCGACGCTGTCCAGCTGCCCCAGGCGCTCCAGCGATTCCGCGAGCGTGATCAGGTCAATCGGGCTGCCGGACTCCTGCAGGCGCGCCATTTCAGTGAAGATATGGCGGTGCGGGCGGGTATAGAAATCCTCTGCGACGACGCGCTCGGCGACATCGTCCCAGCGCTCGTTATCCAGCATTAAACCGCCCAACACCGACTGTTCCGCTTCAATCGAGTGCGGCGGGACTTTTAACCCGGCTACCTGAAAATCACGGTCGCGGGGTTCAGTCTGTTTGTTGAAGGGTTTGTTTCCTGCCATAGTGAATGGAGTTACCGAGATAAAGAGTGGGTCGAAAGATTACCATATTTTTCTGACGGAGGGAGCATGGCAACGCGCATTGAATTCCAGAAACATGGCGGACCAGAGGTGCTTAAAGCGGTGGAGTTTACCCCCGGCGCGCCTGGCGAAAATGAAGTCCAGGTTGAAAACAAAGCTATCGGTATTAACTACATCGATACCTACATTCGCGGCGGTCTCTATCCGCCACCGTCCATGCCGAGCGGGCTGGGAACCGAAGCGGCGGGCGTGGTCATCGGCGTCGGCAGCGCGGTTAAGCATCTTAAAGAGGGCGATCGCGTGGTGTACGCCCAGTCGGCGCTCGGCGCGTACAGCTCTGTCCACAACGTTCCGGCGGATAAAGCCGCCCTGCTGCCGAATGCGATCTCCTTTGAACAGGCCGCGGCCTCATTCCTGAAAGGGCTGACGGTCTATTACCTGCTGCGCAAAACCTACGAAATCAAACCGGACGAGCAGTTCCTGTTCCACGCCGCCGCCGGGGGCGTAGGGTTAATCGCCTGTCAGTGGGCGAAGGCGTTAGGTGCGAAGCTGATTGGCACCGTAGGCAGCGCGCAAAAAGCCCAGCGCGCAAAAGAGGCGGGCGCGTGGCAGATCATTAACTACCGTGAAGAGAGCCTCGTCGAGCGTTTAAAAGAGATCACCGGCGGCAAAAAAGTGCGCGTGGTGTATGACTCGGTAGGCAAAGACACCTGGGAATCGTCGCTGGACTGCCTGCAGCGCCGCGGCCTGATGGTCAGCTTCGGTAACGCCTCCGGGGCCGTGACCGGCGTTAACCTTGGGATTTTGAACCAGAAAGGGTCGCTGTACGTGACGCGTCCTTCCCTGCAGGGCTACATCACCAACCGGGAGGAGCTGGAGGAAGCCAGCAACGAATTGTTCTCGTTGATCGCCAGCGGCGTGATTAAGGTGGATGTGGCAGAAGCGCAGAAATATCCGCTGGCCGATGCGCAGCGTGCGCACGAGGTGCTGGAGAGTCGGGCGACACAGGGGTCAAGTCTGCTTATTCCCTGATCCCTGAAAAGAAATTGGGCTTCCCGTGGGAAGCCCTTTCTTTTTTTAGTTCGGCTGTATGTAGGGTACAGCTCGATGAATTCTGTAGCGGCAGCCATAGTGACAGATTCGATAAGTAAATCCTATTCTGTTCTAAGCCCCGTCGCCGGAAAAGTTGCAGGTATGTGACGAACCCCTCAATACCTTAGTAACGGAACCGGTTATTACGCTGATAAGTGGGGAGTTTTGGCGATTTAATGGCCCGTATAGCCCACACGACGGCAACCGCCAGCAGCAGCCACGGCAGCAGCTTGATCGTCAGGGCAAACAACCCGCCGATAAACATCACCACCGTTGCGACGACCAGCGCCGCGAGAATGCCGAGTAACGAGACGCCCGTCACCATCAGCATGACAAAAAAGCCAATCACAAAAAGTAGTTCCAGCATGGTGCTCTCCCACGAGTTCCCGAATAATGCGTTAACCATTACAAGAAACGTGCCAAAACTAACCCGTTGTTCTGAAAGCAAAACGCCCCGCAGGATTTTGCGAGGCGTAGTGAATTTGACTATCTTTTAGCGAAATTTATCGCTTATCGGCAACCAGACGCAGGGCGTGCTCAAGCACGTCAATATCGGCCCCCGCTTTGTGCGCATTTTCACTGAGATAGCGTCGCCACTGGCGCGCCCCCGGAATCCCCTGGAACAGGCCGAGCATGTGACGCGTAATGTGGCCGAGCCAGGTTCCGTTGCTCAGCTCGCGTTCAATGTAAGGGTACATTGCGCGTACGACGGATACGGGGTCAGTATCAGCACCCTCGACGCCAAAGATTTCGCGATCGACCGTCGCCAGGATGCCAGGGTTTTGATACGCCTCGCGACCAACCATCACGCCGTCCATATGCGCCAGATGCGTTTTGGCCTCTTCAAGCGATTTTATGCCGCCGTTAATCGACATCGTCAGATGCGGGAAGTCACGCTTCAGCTGGTATACGCGCGGGTAGTCCAGCGGGGGGATTTCACGGTTCTCTTTCGGGCTAAGGCCGGAGAGCCAGGCTTTACGCGCGTGGATGATGAACATCTCGCACTCCCCTTTGCCTGAGACCGTGTCGATGAAATCGCACAGGAATTCGTAGCTGTCCTGGTCGTCAATGCCGATACGCGTTTTCACCGTGACCGGAATCGAAACCACGTCACGCATGGCTTTGATACTGTCGGCAACCAGCTGCGCGTTCCCCATCAGGCATGCGCCAAACATACCGTTTTGCACGCGATCGGACGGGCAGCCTACGTTGAGGTTGATCTCGTCGTAACCGCGCGCTTCGGCAAGCTTCGCGCACTGCGCCAGCGCCGCCGGATCGCTCCCGCCCAGCTGCAGCGCAACCGGATGCTCTTCGTCGCTGTAGGCCAGATAGTCCCCTTTTCCGTGGATAATCGCCCCGGTGGTCACCATTTCGGTGTACAGCAGCGTATGGCGGGAGAGCTGGCGCAGGAAGTAGCGGCAGTGTCTGTCCGTCCAGTCAAGCATCGGCGCTATGGAGAAACGGTGAGCGGGGAAAGCAGTCTGTAATTCTGACGACATGGCGAAGTTTTAAGCATCTGGTGGAAAAGGGGCGCTACTATAGCACAAAGAAACACCGGAGGCGGAGTGCCTCCGGTGCACTTTAGAAGGTCATGCTGAGCTGCGCGCCTGCGCCCCAGGTTTCATCTTCCCCATACAGTCCCATCAGGTCTACGTGGACCGTGTTGAACGGCGCAAAGCCCAGACCGCCGGTAAAGACATTGCTGTCGTTACCCTTCACGTCGGCACGGTAACCCGCACGCACCGCCAGCCAACTCAGCGGCGTGACTTCAGCACCTACGCCGACGTACTGAGAGGTATCTTCACTCTTAAAGCCTTTGGTTTCGGTCAAGTCACCGTCGGCGGTCAGCGTCACCAGATCGTTATGCCAGGCGGCACCGGCGGTGACCAGCGGGCGGATCTGATAGGTATCTTTGTAGCTCACCACTTCACCCGTGCGGCCATTGCGGATGCGAACATCTTTGGTGTCGATATCGCGCGACATCAGGTTCTGCCCGCTCACGCCCACCGTCCAGTGTTCACCGAAATCGGCGGCAATACCCGCATCAACGTTAAAACCGGTGTCGTCCGTACGGTAGCGGCTATCATTCCACTTGTTGCTGTCGTAATCGTAAATCGATGTGGTGTAGTTATAGACCCAGGTTTTCTGCAATTTTGGCGTCACGCCCACGGAGACCGGTACGCCGCCCAGGTCGAACTGACGGGCAACGGCGATACCGTAGTCGGAGACAATCGCCGCGCGGCCAGAGGCCGTGGAGTTGAGGTTTTTGGTGATTTGGTCAGTACCGTTCAGCGCAGCATCCAGCGCCACGCCTGCGGCCACCGCATCACTTCGTTGGATCCCGCGCAGGTAATCAATATCCTGCTGATCGATAGAGGAGCTGACGCGCCCGTGGGCATAACCTTTAGCCATAAACGCCACGGAGAGCACGTCGTTAGGAATGCTGACGGCAATCCCTGCACCGGCTGAAGCACGGGCGGTTTTGCCTTTAAGGTAATCCAGCTCGTCAGCGAGATCTTTCGCCGCGCCCTGGAACTGATTAATTGAGCCTAACGGATTGGTAATGATGTCGATGGGGGTGAGATTATCAATAACATCCTGATAGCGATTGATCTTATCGTTGATGTTATCAATTTCGTCCTGAAGGTTGTCTTTATCCGTAATTTGCGCGCCAACGGACGGTAATATTACCGTAACATCGTCCTCGGGTTTTGCCTTTGCTAATAACGCCGGGTTGATTAACGCCCCGCTGCCATAGCTCCCCGCCGCGACGCCCGTTCCACCCATTGCGTCGCTTCTCGCCTCCGCCCAGGTATTGGCTGCTCCCGCCTGATTTGCCATAAACAGGGAGACAGCGATGCTAACCACCGAAAATTTAAAATGTTTTTTCACAGTATGCTCGTCTTATAGTCTGTTATGAAATAACTCCCGTCTGTTATCACCCAAACAGGAACGAACTATTGCTGTGAATAAGAACGAAAAGACCCGCTATTTCTTTCCCTAAATAAAATTCCGTGAGGGCCTGTTGTTATGTGTGACGGCCCTCAATATTTATAGAAGAGGAAATTATTTTCGCCCAACTTTTCCATCGTGCGGGCCAAAAAACTGCGGAGGATGGTCAACCCAGCGGTCTTCACGCGTGGCGGCATACACCGGGTTGAGCGGATAGTAGATGCGGTTGTGCTTTTTATTGGCCTCTCCCACCACCAGTAACCGTACCTCCTCCTCGGTATTGTTGATAAAGGTATGGCAAACGCCGGTTCCGGCAGGAAAACCCACGCTGTCGCCCGGTTCCAGCTTCCACAGATAACCGTTGATCCAGGCTTCCGGGTAGCCTTCCAGCACGTAAACAAACTCCTCTTCATCGCTTTCCGCATGCGGATAAGAGGTGCGTCGGCCCGGCGGTAAACGCTCATGATGAATACCCATGCGGCTCAGCCCAAGCCTGCGGGCCAGCGGTGCGCCGATGGAAAACAGTTCGTTGCTATCGGGATAGGTTGCGTCGTCCGGGCCTTCAACGTCGCGCCAGTGTCGAATGCAGTCAGGTCTTTTCATGGTTAATGTCCGCTGTTGCAATGCGACAGGTATAGCACAGCCTGGGGAAACTCGGTGTTTTTAACAGAACATGATAAAGTGAGGGTTTTCCGCCCTATTACACCCGAGGTGCTTCATGGATAAGTCCACAACAGAGCTGTTAGTGCAGGCTGAAAAGCTGTGCGCGCAACGCAATGTGCGCCTGACTCCGCAGCGCCTTGAGGTACTGCGTCTGATGAGCCTGCAACAAGGTGCCATCAGCGCGTACGATCTGCTTGACCTGCTGCGTGAAAGCGAACCGCAGGCAAAACCGCCCACCGTCTATCGCGCGCTGGATTTTCTGCTTGAGCAGGGCTTTGTGCATAAGGTGGAATCGACCAACAGCTACGTGCTGTGTCACCTGTTCGATCAGCCCACCCACACGTCCGCAATGTTTATCTGCGATCGCTGTGGCGCGGTGAAAGAAGAAGGTGCGGAAGGGGTTGAAGACATCATGCATACGCTGGCGGCCAAAATGGGCTTCGCGCTGCGCCATAACGTCATTGAAGCACACGGGTTATGCTCCGCCTGCGTGGAAGTGGAATCCTGCAGCCATCAGGACGCATGTCAGCATGACCACTCCATCCTGGTGAAGAAAAAACCCCGCTAGCGGCAAAAGAAAAGGCGGCTCATGGCCGCCCTCAGGAGTACTTCCGTGTTCGCACGGGTGGTAATCAATTACCAGCGATAGTCGTTACGGGTTTCCCAGTCTTTGACTTCGGTTTCCGCCTGATCTTTCTCGTAACCGTAACGCTCCTGGATTTTACCTACCAGCTGGTCACGTTTACCTTCGATGACGGTCATGTCGTCATCGGTGAGTTTACCCCACTGTTCTTTCGCTTTACCTTTGAATTGCTTCCAGTTGCCGCCGATTTCGTCTTTATTCATAATCGTGTCCTCGTATTAAGCGTAAATTCGTATCGTCCGGTACGTGCATTTCTGCTGGACGTGATAATTATTATAGTCAGGGATTCGGCAGCCCGATTTATATTCAGAATCTTTAACCGTCACGATATATCAGAACGGGCAGGAAACCAGGTGTTGTTTCGCCAGTGACGGTGCCAGATAAAGGCCAGCGAGAGGCCCCGCAGGGAGAGGAATACCGCGAGCGCCAGCCACAAACCATGGTTACCCAGGTACGGCAGCGTAAAGAGCGTCAGACCAAAACCGGCCGCCGCAACTGCCATGCTGTTGCGCATTTCCGCGCCTCGCGTTGCACCAATAAACATACCGTCCAGCAGATAACACCAGACCCCCACCACCGGCAGGATCACCTGCCAGATGAGGTAATGGCTGGCCAGTTCACGCAGCGCCGGGAGTGAGGTGAGCTGCGCGATGATGTGCCCACCGAAACAGGCGTAGATCAGTGCAAATGCCAGTGCGACCAAACCCGACTGACGACACGCCGCCCGCCATACTTCGCGAAGCTGGCCGCTTTCACGCGCACCGTATGCCTGCCCGGAATGGGCTTCAACCGCATAGGCAAAACCATCCAGCGCGTAGGCGGTAAAGGTCAGGAGCGTCATTAACACCGCATTGACGGCAACAATTTCTGGCCCAAGGCGCGCCCCGAAGACCGTCAGCGCACCGAAGCAGAGCTGTAACAGCAGCGAGCGCAGCATGATGTCCCGATTGAGCGCCAGCAGCTTACGCATATTGCCCCGCCAGGCGGTTTTGAGCAGCGCAACCGAGATCCCGCGCATCGCCAGAACGCGCCAGACCATCCACAAGCCGATCAAAAATGTCCCGTACTCGGCGATTGCGGTTGCCAGCGCCGCCCCCCGCACGTTCATGTGCAGGCCCATGACCAGCCAGAGATCGAGCACAATGTTAAGCAGGTTACCGACCACCAGCAGGATCACCGGCGCGCGGGCGTACTGCACGCCCAGCAGCCAGCCAAGCAGAACCAGGTTTGCCAGCGAAGCGGGCGCACTCAGCCAGCGGATTTCGAGGAAACGCCGCGCCTGCTCCAGCACTGCTTCGCTGCCGCCCACGATATGCAGCGCCAGGTCTATCAGCGGCGTGCGCAGCAAAACGATCAGCGCGCCTGCACCGAGCGCCAGGAATAAAGATTGAACCAGCGCACGCGCCAGCCGCAGCGGATCTTTCGCGCCGTAGGCCTGGGCCGTCAGCCCTGTGGTGCTCATACGTAAAAAGAGCAGCAGCATAAAGAGGAAGCTGGTTGCCGTGGCGCCAATCGCCACGCCGCCCAGATAGACGGGGGAATCCAGATGACCAATAACCGCCGTGTCCACCAGGCCGAGCAGAGGAACGGTAATATTGGAAAAAATCATCGGCAGGGCGAGACGCCAGAGTGCCTTATCGGAAGCAGTCAGCAGTGACATGGGAAAATACCGGGGACGATAAAACGAGACGGGCCGCGGAGAAACCGCAGCCCGTCAGGAAGAGATTACAGCCATTCGCCGTTGCGGATAACGCCGACGGCCAGCCCTTCAATGGAGAAGTTGTGTTCGCGCAGGTCTACCACAATAGGCGTAAATTCGTTGTTTTCCGGCAGCAACTGCACGGTATTGCCTTGTTTTTTCAGGCGCTTAACGGTCACTTCATCATCGATGCGCGCAACCACAACCTGGCCGTTGCGTACGTCCTGCGTTTTGTGAACCGCCAGCAGATCGCCATCGAGAATACCGATGTCTTTCATCGACATCCCGCTAACGCGCAGCAGGAAATCAGCGCTCGGCTTAAACATACCGGGGTCCACCTGATAGTGGCTTTCGATATGCTGCTGTGCCAGCAGCGGTTCACCCGCCGCAACACGGCCAATCAGCGGAATACCCGTCTCTTCTTCAACAAGCAGACGAATACCACGTGATGCGCCAGAAACAATCTCAATGACGCCTTTACGCGCCAGCGCTTTGAGGTGTTCCTCAGCCGCGTTTGGAGAGCGGAAACCCAGACGCTGCGCGATTTCTGCACGCGTGGGTGGCATACCCGTCTGGCCGATATGATCCCGAATGAGATCAAACACCTCTTGCTGCCTGGTCGTTAACGCTTTCATTCCGCCCCCTGGGTGTATATACAGTTATGCTGTGAGTATATACAGTCAAAGGCGATTTTGGAACCAAAAACTGCACAAAAAACCAGGGACTTAATTATTCCTCGAGGCTCATCGGAAATGTGACCAAAGCAGCGTGACCCAGGTGATGGCCGCGATGATAATCGCCAGCAGCACGGCAGCCGATCCCATATCTTTAGCGCGACCCGAAAGCTCATGAAATTCTGAACCAATTCGGTCTACCACTGCCTCAATAGCGCTATTGATAATTTCCACTATCATCACCAGAAGTACGGAACCAATGAGGAGTACGCGGGTTATGGCATCAACATCAAGGAAACACGCGATGATAACCGCGACAATCGCGGCAACCGCTTCCTGGCGGAAAGCAGCTTCATTGATCCATGCGGCGCGGAAACCTTTCCATGAATAGCCTGCAGCTTTGATGATTCGGGTTAACCCAGTGGTATTATTGGCCATTAAAAGAACCTTATAGTGGAAATAGCGTCAGTAACTATACACAAAATCATTCATGCTGCCTCAGGCGAGCCTGAAGGATGCAGTGTATATAGCCGCAGCGCGTTTTGCTGCAGCCTGAAGTATGACGGGTAACAACAGAAATCTTGCGCGCTTTCTGTTATCCTTGCGCCGCAATTGCATTATTAACCAGAGGCTTTACATCGTTTATGTCCGGCTGGCCACGAATTTACTACAAGTTACTTAATTTACCATTAAGCGTCCTGGTAAAAAGTAAGTCTATCCCAGCAGAACCCGCGCTGGAATTAGGGCTCGATACGTCGCGCCCTATTATGTACGTTTTGCCTTATAACTCGAAGGCTGACCTACTGACGCTTCGCGCCCAGTGTCTGGCGCATGACCTTCCCGACCCGCTAGAACCGCTGGAAGTTGATGGCACATTGCTGCCACGCTATGTGTTTATCCACGGCGGGCCGCGCGTGTTCACCTATTACACGCCGAAAGAAGAGTCCATCAAGCTGTTCCATGACTATCTCGACCTGCACCGCAGCAATCCTGGCCTGGATGTGCAGATGGTACCGGTCTCCGTGATGTTTGGTCGTCGTCCGGGCCGCGAAAAAGGCGAGGAGAACCCGCCGCTGCGCATGCTCAACGGCATCCAGAAATTCTTCGCCGTCTCCTGGCTGGGGCGCGACAGCTTTGTCCGTTTCTCCCCTTCCGTTTCGTTGCGCCGCATGGCAGACGAACACGGCACCGACAAAATCATTGCGCAAAAACTGGCGCGCGTGGCGCGTATGCACTTTGCGCGTCAGCGTCTGGCCGCGGTTGGCCCGCGTCTCCCGGCGCGTCAGGATCTGTTCAACAAGCTTCTGGCGTCAAAAGCCATTGCTCGCGCCGTCGAAGACGAAGCGCGCAGCAAGAAAATCTCGCATGAGAAAGCCCAGCAAAACGCCATTGCGCTGATGGAAGAGATCGCCGCGAACTTCTCTTACGAAATGATCCGGCTTTCTGACCGTATTCTCAGCTTCACGTGGAACCGCCTCTATCAGGGGATTAACGTCCACAACGCCGAGCGCGTGCGCCAGCTGGCACACGACGGCCACGAGATTGTTTATGTGCCCTGCCACCGCAGCCACATGGACTACCTGCTGCTTTCCTACGTGCTTTATCATCAGGGCCTGGTGCCGCCGCACATCGCGGCCGGTATTAACCTGAACTTCTGGCCAGCAGGGCCGATCTTCCGCCGTCTGGGTGCGTTCTTTATTCGCCGTACCTTTAAGGGCAACAAGCTTTACTCCACCGTGTTCCGTGAATATCTGGGCGAGCTGTTCAGCCGCGGTTATTCCGTTGAGTACTTTGTCGAAGGCGGACGCTCCCGAACCGGTCGCCTGCTCGATCCGAAGACCGGCACGCTGTCGATGACCATTCAGGCGATGCTGCGTGGCGGCACGCGTCCGATTACGCTGGTGCCTATCTACATCGGCTATGAGCACGTCATGGAAGTGGGCACCTACGCAAAAGAGCTGCGCGGTGCGACCAAAGAGAAAGAGAGC
Organism: Enterobacter sp. V87_3; assembly: GCF_029967835.1. NCBI lineage: Bacteria > Pseudomonadati > Pseudomonadota > Gammaproteobacteria > Enterobacterales > Enterobacteriaceae > Enterobacter > Enterobacter sp. V87_3. Next base: position 107,026 of record NZ_JASCAM010000027.1, read on the forward strand.
CTGCCGCAGATGCTGCGTGGGCTGAGCAAGCTGCGCAACCTCGGTCAGGGCTACGTGAACTTCGGCGAGCCAATGCCGTTGATGACCTACCTTAACCACCACGTTCCGGAGTGGCGCGAATCTATCGACCCCATCGAAGCGGTACGCCCGGCCTGGCTGACGCCAACGGTAAACGGCATCGCCTCGGAGCTGATGGTGCGCATTAACAACGCAGGTGCGGCGAACGCCATGAACCTGTGCTGTACGGCGCTTCTGGCCTCGCGCCAGCGTTCACTGACCCGTGAACAGCTGACCGAGCAGCTCGATTGCTACCTCGACATTATGCGTAATGTTCCGTACTCCACCGACTCTACCGTGCCTTCTGCCACCGCCAGCGAGCTTATCGACCATGCGCTGCAGATGAACAAGTTTGAAGTCGAAAAAGATACGATCGGCGATATCATCATTCTGCCGCGCGAGCAGGCCGTGCTGATGACCTACTATCGCAACAACATCACGCATATGCTGATGCTGCCGTCGCTGATGGCCGCCATCATTACCCAGCATCGTCGTATTTCTCGCCAGGAGCTGCTGCGCCATATTGCGGCCATCTACCCGATGCTGAAAGCGGAGCTGTTCCTGCGCTGGAGCAAAGATGAGCTGGCGGCAGAGCTGGATAAATTGACGGAAGAGATGCGTCGTCAGGGGCTGGTGACCGTCACCGAAGACGAGCTGAACATCAACCCATCACGTTCCCGGACGCTGCAACTGCTGGCGGCAGGCGCGCGTGAGACGCTGCAGCGCTACGCTATTACCTTCTGGCTGCTGAGCGCGAACCCGTCCATCAACCGCGGTACGCTGGAAAAAGAGAGCCGGACGCTGGCCCAGCGCCTGTCCGTTCTGCACGGCATTAACGCGCCGGAATTCTTCGACAAGGCCGTGTTCAGCTCTCTGGTGCTGACGCTGCGTGATGAAGGGTTTATCAGCGACACGGGCGATGCCGAGCCGGAAGAGACGATGAAGATCTACCAGATGCTGGCAGACCTGATTACCTCGGACGTGCGTTTAACGATCGAGAGTGCGACGCAGGGCGAATGATGTTAAAGCCGGGTGGCGCTAACGCTTACCCGGCCTACATGTTCCGCTAAATCGTAGGCCGGGTAAGGCGAAGCCATCACCCGGCTTTTTTATGACCAGTAACTCATCGCCAGCCCGATAAACAGCACCAGGCCAACGTAGTTATTGTTTAAAAACGCCTTAAAGCAGGCTTCACGCTCACGCTTCGCAATCAGCTTTTGCTGATACGCAAACAGCAGTCCGGCCACCAGCACGGACCAGTAAAACTCCCAGTTCAGCCCGTTCAGGCGACCAATGGCGACCATCAGGGCCACAACCGCGACCTGCATAATGCCGATGATCAGCTTGTCATGACGGCCAAACAGGATCGCCGTTGATTTGATGCCAATCTTGAGGTCATCGTCACGGTCGACCATCGCATATTGCGTATCGTACGCCACGGCCCAGAGAATATTGGCCAGGAACATGAGCCAGCAGCTGAGTGGTACGGATTCGCTCACCGCCGCAAACGCCATCGGGATCGACCAGCCAAACGCCGCGCCCAGCACCACCTGCGGAAGATGGGTATAGCGCTTCATAAACGGGTAGATCCACGCCAGTGCCAGCGCGGCCACGGAGAGCAGGATCGTCATGGTGTTCAGGGTTAACACCAGCAGGAAGGAGAGCGCAATCAGCACCACGAACAGCGTGCGGGCCTCTTTCTCGGTAACCTGACCACTCGGCAGCGGGCGGTTGGCCGTACGCTTAACGTGACCGTCAAATTTCCTGTCGGCATAATCGTTGACCACGCAGCCTGCGGCGCGCATCAGCCAGACACCTGCCACAAACACCGCCAGGATCCACAGCGGCGGTAAGCCCGGGGTGGCTACCCACAGCGCCCATAACGTTGGCCACAGCAGCAGCAACGCGCCAATGGGCTTATCGGTACGCATCAAGCGGTGATAGGCCAGCAGCTTGTCCTGCGTCAGACTCCACTCCATTTTTTTCTTCCTCTTAGTACAACGGCGATGCGGGTAGAAACAGCTCCGTCAGTATTAACGGTTTACCACTCAGGCGAAGACGGGAACGGCGTCCCCACAGATCGGCATCGCGACCAATCTCAATAAAATCTCGGGTTAACTCGGACGAAGTAAAAAGATAGCGCCCCAGCGGCGTTTTTCCCAGTCGTTGCAGTGCAAGCTCAGGCCCGGAAAGCGTTGATTCAGGCACAACCGTCCGCCCGGCAAGCCACGGCTCGCCATCGGCACACAGTAAAATTTCACGTAACCAGTAGCGTTCTTCACGCGGCAGCAGCGGCAGTTCATCGGCAATCGCATCAGTTGAGACAAACCCTTCCTGAATCAGCGTCACCGTGACCGTTTTTCCCTGTTGTTCAAAACGTTTTGTCATGGAATCTTCCAGCAGCAGCCAGTCGAGCTGCGCCGGGTCAAGCGCGGGTATGTGGTCTAAATAGCGCAGCGCACGCAGGTGCATAAGCGCAGGGTGTGACATGCCAGACTCTCCGATACATAACGTTATCGCATTGTATCGCAGAAAAGCAGATTGAGGGCGGCCAAACGATATTTAGCGATCACTATCGCAACAATGGCGCAACAGCACGGGCGGCACGAAAAAGAGTGCGCCCACTCAGGCGCACTAAAACGAACAAATCAGCACTGTGGGGAGACGGTCACCCCTTGCCTTTTACACTGCTGATAAAGGTGGAACGGGCAGTGGTCGACCCTAAACGCTCGGCTTCATCAAGCAGTTTCAGCGCTTTGTCGACGTCGCCGTTTTTCACCGCCTGCTTAATGGCGTTGTTGAAATAGGTTTCGGTATCGTTCAGTACTGGCTCAGCTTTTTTCGCCGGTGCCGGCGCTGGCGCAGCGGCCGCTGGTGCTGCCGCGGCAGGCGCTGCGTATACCGGCGCCGCGGTGTTACCCACCGTCACCGGACCTGGTCCAGACGAGCCGAACAATGGGCCAACGAGCACGCTGGACGCACTGTTTGTAGACACTTTCAGTTTGATCAGACCATCGGTGGTGTGGCGGGCAAGCGGGTCCGGAATATCAGGAACCGCGTTTCCGGCTCCTTTTGCATAGGCTTTTGCCGGGTCAACCAGCTTCGTGGTTTGCTGAAGATCGTTGTCGGTGGTAAAGACCAGCACGTAAATTTTTTGCTGCCCCAGCGCTGGCGTCAGGCGCATCACCCCTTCCAGGCGGTCCGCGCTCATTACACCCGGTTCCTGATAGTTAAAGTAATTGCCTGGGAAGAACGCTGACGGCGTCATGTTTTGGTCGAGGATCAGCACGTTAGGGGCAAAAACGCTGGTCTGCTTGTTCACTTCGCTGGTCAGCGTAAGGGTTAATTCACCGATGTTGGCCGGCACGCTAAACGCGGCAACCGGGCCGCTGATGCCCGGCACGTTCAGTGACTGACCGCCAGCGGAAAGCTGTGTGGTTTGTACTTTCGATTGATCAACCGGCGTCCACACCAGCTGCTGAAGTGCCGCCGCCGGGATCGCTGGCGCAGCACTGGTATTCTGAGGAACGAAATTGACATCTGCAAAGGTGATCGCTGGCGCACTAGCCAGCAGGCCCGCAGAGAGGCACAGCGCGACGAGACTTTTCTTCATTTTCATTGTTATTACCTCTGATAGCGTGAACGCTGCGGTGGCCAGGCAATAGCGCGCAGCGCCCTAAGGAAAGAGGGGCTTGCGCCCCTCTTTTCGGTCATTACGTCAGGTCTTGCGAATTACCACCAGATTTCCATCTGGGCACCGAAGGTCCACTCGTCGTTATCTCCACGACTGAAGGTCTTCGCGGAAGTATCGTTATACGCCACGCCAGAGGTGTAACCAGCGTCGTCGTTGGTTGCATAACCCCACTTCTCATCCCACTTCGCATAGGTTGCGAAGACGCGGATTGCCGGACGAGACCAGATGCTGTCGCCTGCCTGCCACTGCTGGGCAAGGGTGATTTTGTACTGGCTGTTTCGGTCGTCGGTTTTCTGCGATTTAACGTTGTCGTAGCCCACTTCCAGCAAGGTGCTCATGATCGGCGTCCATTTGTACATTGGACGAACACCCACGGTCCACCACTCGGTACCGTTGTTATTGTCACGGTCGATATTCTGATACATACCGACGTACATCAGGTCCCAACGCTCAGCCAGGGTGATTGCACCGTGGTCCAGCACACGCCACATGGAACCATCGTTATCAATGCTTCCGCCTTGCGGGATGCCTTTACCGTTAGAGGTCATGGAGTCCGTACCGTACTGCAGAACGAACTTGTTGAAGCCTTTCATCATGCTCTGGGTATGTTCGGCGGTTAAGAGCCAACCATCTTTAGAAGCGCCAGGCTGCAGGTAGTAGTCATCAGGAATGTTGGTGTGACCGTAGTCAACGCCCAGCTCCAGCGTACCGCCTGGGTTAATTTCCATTCCGGCTAAACGCACGTCGAACACGTCGTTTGGTACAACGTTGTCATAAATACGGTCACCGTTCGCGTCACGATCGGCGAAGGTTGCAGAACCGCCTGCTTCAGAAGAACGGGTGGCTGCCAGAGAGAGTTTACCGAAGCCCAGATCGATGTTTTCGATACCCGCACCAGGACCTGAGATATCCCAGTAGTAGAAGTCGATCATGTGAACGTCATGACGCTGATAGAAGCGCTTACCGGCCCAGATGGTGGAGCCTGGCAGCCATTCAATCAGGTTTTTACCCTGCACGTTTGCTTCACGGAAGGCCGGACTGGTGGATTCCCAGTCGTTCTGCTGAGACACGGAATAGGCAACGTTAGTGTCGAAGTAGAAGCTCTTGTCGCCTTCTTTCCACACTTCCTGACCCAGTTTCAGTTCCGCATAGGTTTCACATTCGTTACCGAGACGGTATTTACTTTGAGCACCGGTTGCCTGGAAACACTGTTGTTCACCGCCACTTCCGGTCCAGCCAATGCCGGAACGAGCATAACCTTTAAAGTCTACGGCACCCGCCTGGGCAGACAGGATGCCTGCCGCAATGGCGACTGCCAGGGGGACTTTGCGCAGAGTAATCATCGTTCTATCTCCTGAGATCATTGCTTTTCTTTGAACACTTCACCTGTCGGTTTCGTGCTTATTATTGGGATTGCTTAGACGCCTGGCTCTTTATGCAGCCGACGACATGCGGTGCCATCTTCACGGAACAGATGACAGCGCTCTGGCGGCAAACCGATAGCGAATGTGGCACCCTCTTCTACCAACACCACGTCGTTCTGGCGGTAAACCAGGTTCTGACGGATGGCGGGGATCTGGATATGAATCTGTGTTTCGTGACCAAGTTGTTCGACGACCTGAACAATCCCTTCCAGCGTCACATCGGCGATGTGGCTTGGCAGCAGATGCTCAGGACGAATGCCGAGGGACATATTTGCCCCGACCTGTACGTTAGCGCTGTCAACCGGCAGCCACACTTGTTGACGGTTTGGCAGCTCCACCTGTACCTGTTCAATCGCCGTGGCGGTCACTTTAACGGGCAGGAAGTTCATCTTCGGCGAGCCGATAAAGCCCGCGACGAAGCGGTCTGCCGGGTAGTGATACAGCTCCAGCGGTTTGCCCACCTGCGCGACGCGACCGGCGTCCAGCACCACAATTTTGTCGGCCAGCGTCATCGCTTCGACCTGATCGTGGGTGACGTAAATCATCGTGCGGCCAAGGCGCTTGTGCAGACGGGAGATTTCGATACGCATCTGGACGCGCAGGGCGGCATCCAGGTTAGAAAGTGGTTCATCCAGCAGGAACACGCGCGGTTCCGCCACCAGCGTACGGCCAATTGCCACGCGCTGACGCTGACCACCGGAGAGCGCTTTTGGTTTACGCTCCAGCAGGTGCGCCAGCTGTAATACTTCGGCGACCTGGGTCACGCGCTGGTTGATGATCTCTTTTTTCGCCCCTGCCAGCTTCAGGCCAAAGGACATGTTTTCGGCAACGGACAGATGGGGATAAAGCGCATAGGACTGGAAGACCATGCCGACGCCACGTTCGGCGGGCGGGATGTCGTTCATCCGGCTTTCACCAATAAACAAATCACCGCTGGTGATGGTTTCAAGACCGGCAATCATACGCAGCAGAGTCGATTTACCACAGCCAGATGGACCGACGAACACCACGAACTCGCCTTCGTTGATGTCCAGATTGATGTCTTTTGACACCACTACGTCGCCCCAGGCTTTCGTTACATTACGCAGCTGTACGCTCGCCATGCCCTTCTCCCTTCGTTACAACCTGTCACCGACAGAAACATTCAAGATAAGTTCACTATGCGTCTTCCATTACTTTCGTGAATCCTCCACCCCCCACCTTTTTCATGGGGGAGGAGGCGGGAGGATGAGAGAGCAGGCTCTGCGACCAGCGCCGGTGGGCTTAGGCGAAAATCGTGAAGCAGCCTGCAAAAATCAGTGGGCTTTTGTGTGCGCCAGCACTCATAACTTAAATTTATGCAACGGAGATCACATTAACAGGGGGTGGGGCGTAGGGCTCAGGAGGATGGAAAGAGGATGTCAAATAAGGAGACTGAGTCACGTTGAACCACTGCAGACGTACCCTGAGCACATCACCAAAAAGGATGGCAGATATGAAGATCAAGACTGGCGCACGCGTTTTCGCATTGTCCGCCCTGGCAGCAATGATGATTTCCGCACCGGCTCTCGCCAAAATTGAAGAAGGTAAGCTGGTTATCTGGATTAACGGCGACAAAGGCTATAACGGCCTGGCCGAAGTGGGTAAAAAATTCGAGAAAGACACCGGCATCAAAGTGACCGTTGAACACCCGGACAAGCTGGAAGAGAAATTCCCGCAGGTTGCGGCGACCGGCGACGGCCCGGACATCATCTTCTGGGCGCATGACCGTTTCGGTGGTTACGCCCAATCAGGCCTGCTGGCTGAAGTGACGCCAGACAAAGCCTTCCAGGACAAACTGTTCCCGTTCACCTGGGACGCGGTTCGTTATAACGGCAAACTGATCGCCTATCCTGTTTCGGTTGAAGCGCTCTCGCTGATTTACAACAAAGACCTGGTGCCAAACCCACCGAAAACCTGGGAAGAGATCCCTGCCCTGGATAAAGAGCTGAAGGCGAAAGGTAAGAGCGCCCTGATGTTCAACCTGCAAGAGCCGTACTTCACCTGGCCGCTGATTGCTGCCGACGGCGGTTACGCGTTCAAGTTTGAAAACGGCAAGTACGACGTGAAAGACGTGGGCGTGGACAACGCCGGCGCGAAAGCCGGTCTGGGCTTCCTGGTTGATCTGATCAAGAACAAACACATGAACGCGGATACCGACTACTCCATCGCGGAAGCGGCGTTCAACAAAGGAGAAACCGCGATGACCATCAACGGTCCGTGGGCCTGGAGCAACATCGACAAGAGCAAAATCAACTACGGCGTCACGCTGCTGCCAACCTTCAAAGGCAAGCCGTCTAAACCGTTCGTTGGCGTGCTGAGCGCGGGTATCAACGCCGCCAGCCCGAACAAAGAGCTGGCGAAAGAGTTCCTGGAAAACTACCTGCTGACCGATCAGGGTCTGGAGGAAGTGAACAAGGACAAACCGCTGGGCGCCGTGGCACTGAAATCGTTCCAGGACACGCTGGCGAAGGATCCGCGTATCGCGGCAACGATGGATAACGCCCAGAAAGGCGAAATCATGCCGAACATCCCTCAGATGGCCGCATTCTGGTACGCCACCCGTACCGCGGTAATCAACGCCGCAAGCGGTCGCCAGACCGTCGACGCAGCACTGAAAGATGCGCAGGGTCGTATTACCAAGTAATGCCGTAGTTCCCTCTCCCTTTGGGAGAGGGTTAGGGTGAGGGTTGTCGCGATCCGCGCGCCCTCACCCCGGCCCTCTCCCCCAGGAGAGGGAGAAAAGATCACACGTTGTAGAGGAAGAACCCCATGGATGTCATTAAAAAGAAACGCTGGTGGCAAAGCGACGCGCTGAAGTGGTCAGTGATTGGTCTGCTCTGTCTGCTGGTGGGTTACCTTGTTGTTTTAATGTACGTACAAGGGGAGTACCTGTTCGCCATCATGACGCTGATTTTAAGCTCTGCTGGCCTGTATATTTTCGCCAACCGTAAAGCTTACGCCTGGCGCTATGTCTATCCGGGCGTGGCCGGGATGGGGCTGTTCGTACTGTTCCCGCTAATCTGCACCATCGCCATCGCCTTCACCAACTACAGCAGTACCAACCAGCTCGCGCAGGAACGCGCGGTGCAGGTGCTGATGGACCGTGCTTATCAGGCGGGTAAAACCTTTAACTTCGGCCTGTATCCGGAAGGCAATAAGTGGAAGTTAGCGCTCACTGACCAGGAAACCCAAAAGGTCTTTATCTCCGACGCGTTCACATTTGGCGGCGTACAAAAGCTGCCCCTGAAAGAGGCCGCAGCCCTGCCGGAAGGTGAACGTGCAAACCTGCGTATCATCACCCAGAATCGTCAGGCGCTGACCCAGCTCACCGCCGAACTGCCGGATGAAAGCAAAGTGACCATGAGCTCGCTGCGCCAGTTCTCCGGCACCCAGCCGCTTTACACCAAAGCGGATGACGGCACGCTGACCAACAACCAGAGCGGCGTGAAATACCGTCCGAACAACGATATCGGTTTTTATCAGTCGGTGAATGCCGACGGCAGCTGGGGCGACGACAAACTCAGCCCGGGCTACACCGTGACCATCGGCTGGGATAACTTCACCCGCGTCTTTACCGACGAAGGGATCCAGAAACCGTTCTTCGCCATCTTCGTCTGGACGGTGGTCTTCTCGGTGCTGACCGTGATCCTGACCGTCGCCGTGGGCATGGTACTGGCGTGTCTGGTGCAGTGGGAATCCCTGAAGGGCAAAGCGATTTACCGCGTGCTGCTGATCCTGCCCTACGCCGTGCCGTCGTTTATTTCAATTCTGATTTTCAAAGGGCTGTTTAACCAGAGCTTCGGTGAAATCAACATGATGCTGAGCGCGCTGTTTGGCATCAAACCGGCCTGGTTCAGCGACCCGACGACCGCCCGCTCGATGATTATCATCGTCAACACCTGGCTGGGCTATCCGTACATGATGATCCTGTGCATGGGGCTGCTGAAGGCTATCCCGGACGATCTGTACGAAGCCTCGGCGATGGACGGCGCAGGCCCGTTCCAGAACTTCTTCAGAATTACGCTGCCGCTGCTCATCAAACCGCTGACCCCGCTGATGATCGCCAGCTTTGCCTTTAACTTTAACAACTTCGTGCTGATTCAGCTGTTGACCAACGGTGGGCCGGACCGCCTGGGCACTACCACCCCGGCAGGCTATACCGACCTGCTGGTGAGCTACACCTACCGCATCGCCTTTGAGGGCGGCGGCGGTCAGGACTTCGGCCTGGCGGCGGCAATTGCCACGCTGATCTTCCTGCTGGTGGGCGCGCTGGCGATTGTGAACCTGAAAGCCACACGCATGAAATTCGACTAAGGAGGGCACAGAATATGTCTATGGTCCAACCCAAATCTCAAAAGCTGCGCCTCTTTGCAACGCACTTAGGTCTGCTGATATTTATCGCGGCAATTATGTTCCCGCTGCTGATGGTCATCGCGATTTCCCTGCGTTCGGGCAACTTCGCAACCGGCAGCCTGATCCCGGATGAAATCTCCTGGGAGCACTGGAAGCTCGCGCTGGGCTTTAGCGTTGAGCACGCGGATGGCCGCGTTACGCCGCCGCCGTTCCCGGTGCTGCTGTGGCTGTGGAACTCCGTGAAAGTGGCGACCATCACCGCAATCGGTATTGTGACGCTGTCCACCACCTGTGCTTACGCCTTTGCCCGCATGCGTTTCCCGGGCAAAGCAACGCTGCTGAAAGGGATGCTGATTTTCCAGATGTTCCCCGCGGTGCTTTCGCTGGTGGCGTTGTATGCCCTGTTTGACCGCCTGGGCCAGTACGTGCCGTTTATTGGTCTTAACACCCACGGCGGCGTGATCTTCGCCTATCTTGGCGGTATCGCCCTGCACGTGTGGACCATCAAAGGGTATTTCGAAACCATCGACGGCTCGCTGGAAGAAGCGGCGGCGCTGGATGGCGCAACCCCGTGGCAGGCGTTCCGCCTCGTGCTTCTGCCGCTGTCGGTGCCGATTCTGGCGGTGGTGTTTATTCTGTCGTTTATCGCCGCGATCACCGAAGTTCCGGTCGCTTCCCTGCTGCTGCGTGATGTTAACAGCTACACGCTGGCGGTCGGGATGCAGCAATACCTCAACCCGCAAAACTACCTGTGGGGCGACTTTGCCGCTGCGGCCGTCCTTTCCGCTATCCCGATTACCGTCGTGTTCCTGCTGGCACAGCGCTGGCTGGTTAACGGCCTGACGGCGGGCGGTGTGAAAGGTTAAGTTTCAATGTGTTATGCCACTGCAACCCTCAACTTTGACGTATTGTATTGAACCAACTTGTGACTGTTAGGCGCTCCCCGGAGCGCCCTTTTTTTATTCGCGTTTCAGCCGCTTCGAGTTGCACAGCCAGAGGGTGATCACCAGCAGCAGGATCGCCGCAGAGTAGATCAGCACGTCGAGCGGGGATTTGTGATCGACGATGATCAGCCGCACTATCGCGGTGATCCCGATATAGACAAAGTAGCGCAGCGGGAAGTGAAAGCCGGACTGAAAATACTTCACAATCAGGGCGATAAATTCAAAGTAGAGAAAGTAGACCACCAGGCCTTCCACCAGCGCATATTTGCTGGTTTGCTCAGGGGCGAAGAGCACATCTGCCAGATGCACCGTCTCTTTGCCGAGAAAGACGACCAGAATCAGACCAAGGCTCAGCAGACCGAGGTTCAGCACGGTCTGGAGGATGGTTGAGATAAACTCAACGCGTGGGCGAGTCAGGGATGTCATACAGCACCTCATTCTCCAGGACGAGGTTCCTGTATAACGCAAAAATGTGACGGGGATCTATATTTTTTGTTTATGTTTTGCTCGCAGCAGCATTCCTGCCGGGCGGCACTGCGTTTGCCCGGCCTACAAAAAAACTATCGTAGGCCCGGTAAGCGCAGCGCCACCGGGCAATCAAGCATCAACGGAAGTTAATGTTCTTATCGCTGGTCATGTCATACAGCTGGAACTTACGTCCAAGCTGCTGGCCCCCGTCGCGCGTCAGCGGCGTCCAGCCCACGGCGGCACGACTGCGGGTTGGGCCTGACGAGAAGAGATCCAGCGGAATCGAGACATACACGCCTTTGGTGAAATCCCCTTCACCGTATTCGTCCGGCGAAACGTTGGTGATGGTGGCATAACCGCCCACGACCACGCCGCTGTCGAAGTGTTTCGAGATGTCCAGCGTGCCGCCCTTGTCGCCTGCCAGATACTGGCCGACGCTGGCTTTGACCAGCACATCCTGGGCGAACGACGGCGTCCAGTAGGCGGTGAGATGGCCCGTTTTGACGCTGTAGTCGGTGAACTTCATCATGTCCTGGGCGCTGCGCCAGTCACGCTGTTTCACATAGTTGGCGTCAATGCCGAACGCCCAGTTGCTGTCGACAGGGCGGTAAAGCACCTCCGCCCCCGCGCCACCGTACATGGTTTCCAGATAGCCGCCGTACACCTGGCCGTAAAAACCGTTGCCGAAGTACTGGAAGTAGTTGGCCTGCAGGTTGTTCACGTAAGCATTGTTCTGCACATATTCACGTACGCGGGTACGCACGCGCGGCAGCTTCGAGTCGTTCGGCGGGTTGGTGTAGTTGAACTTGTCGTAGTTGTTGGCAATGTTGCCGAACAGGCTGCCGGTGGTCAGCAGGTGGTCGGTAACCCACAGATCCGCGGTTGCCATCACGCCAAGCTGGTACATGTAGAAGTTTTCCGGCCCGCCGACGGACTGGTTCAGCACCGGGTCGATGTGGAAATCAAAGCGCGATTTATCAATGTACCAGCCCTGCTCGGTCGATTCCGGCACGACCGGCTCGATGCGTTTTTGCACCAGCTCGGTTTCATGCCCCAGCGGTTCGCCTTCAAGATGACGACGCAGGCTGGCGACGTCGGTTTCCGTGGTCACCTGCGGCAGGTTAAGGCGGTTTTCCGTTACGCGGATCGTGCGGATCCCCTCAGGCAGATCGTTCATAACGATCCGGTTAGCGCGTTCGATCCCTTCGCGCGAGTCGCGATATTTCACCTGCTCGCCGGTAACGTAGAGCGTATCGCCCTTAGTCTGGATCTTCGGATCGGCAAATCCGGCGTTGTACTTCAGCAGCGTCAGCTGGTTGGCGACGACGGAGTGCTGGATGATGGCGTCCTGCGGCTCCGGCTGGTACGCAGGCCGGGCATTGTCGTTATAGTGCGGACGCATGTCGTTAAAGTTGGTGCGCAGCGTGAAGCCAAACATCACGGTATTGCCGCGCTCGTAGCTGAGGTTAACGTCGGCCCAGTCGGTGACGCGGTAAATGGCGCCGACGTTAAACTTGCTCTTCTGCTCAATCTTCCCGGCAAAATCTTCGCTGTAGTTATTCCCTTCATACTCCAGCTTCAGGCGCAGCGGTTGCCACGGCGTTTGGTATTCGATGCCGCCAAACAGCGAGGCCGGGCCGTGGAACATCTGGTCGCCGTTGATGGAGCCGGCTTTTTTATAGCTGTTATCCCGGTAGCAATATTTGTCGCTGTAGGAGCAGAACGGGTTTTTGACGTTGCCGCTGGTACCGAGGTAGCCCCAGCCGAGGCCGAGTGAGAAATCAAACGGTCCCCAGGCTTTGCTGGCCACAACGTATTCCGCATCAAACAAGCCGGTACCGCCGATATCTTTCGCGCCGACGGAGACCTGTGGCATCCAGTAGCTCTCTTCCCACAGGCGCAGCTTCACGTCGAAGGCTTTGTCTTTATAGGTTTGATCGCCGGAGAATGCGTCGACGCTGCTGTACTGTTTCGTGCGCACGTCGGTATAGCGCAGCGTGGTTTCGAGCCACGGGAACAGCTGCACCGACGCAGAGTAGTAGCGATACTGATCGTTATCGCGGTAGTTAAGGCTGATTTCACCTTCACGCGCCATCCGCGCGGTAGGCGTTTGCAGTAAACCGACGCCACCAAAATCGGATTGCGACGGGCCGATGGGCGCGGGCCAGGTTTCTGCATGGCAGGCGGCGCTGACGCACAGCGCCAGCATGCTGTAGAGATAGGTTTTTTTCATTAATCCGGGATCCGCTGCGTCAGGGAATGAAGGATATCGGCATTCAGCCCGTCATACGCCTTCGTCCAGAAATGGTCGGCAAAACCGACAAAAATCACGCTGCCGGGCATGGGTTCAATATGGCGCTTATTCCAGTACGCCACGGGCGCTTTTTGGGTATGCCCGTCCGGATAGACGATCCAGGCGTAGCTGTTATCCGCCCCGCTGAGCAGGCTTTGCTCGTCGAGATAGCTCGCCACGTCGCGGCCCGGCGTAAAAGGCTTTTTGCCCGGGCTGCTGATGAGCCCCATGACGGTGACGGTTGACGGCTGCGTCGGCAGCCAGAGCGTGTATTCCCCTTCCAGCGCCGGATTCCCCTTTTCCGCCACGCGCACGACATCGGGATCGAGGTTTATCGTCTGGCGTCCGGTGACCTTCAGCGCCTGAAGCTGCTGACGTACGCTGTTGATAGCGGCGGCGTCATAGCCATCTTCCTGACCAGCTAACCCGGTCAGTCGGGCGAGGAGCGCGTTATGCTTTTGTTCGGCCTCAACCGACGCCTGCCGCTCGCCGATCACCGCGCCGGGCCACCAGCTGTTGGCCAGCCTCGGTTGCCCGACGAGATCGAGCAGGTGTCCGGCGTTGGTTAAGGTTTTAGGCTGCGCGTTCTCCGGCGTGTATACCTTCACGGTGCCCGCAGACCAGGCCAGCGGCGCGGTAAAGCCGGCGAGCAGCACGATGGCGATAACGGTCTTTTTCATGATTTCGCCGCCTTGATCAGGGTGGTTTTCACCGGGAAGAAACCGGCGCCGAGGAACTGCAGGGACTGACGGATCTGCCCCTCTTCGTCCACCCAGTAGCGGTTGTGCCAGGTCGCCTGATCGGTTTTCACCTCTTCATCCAGCACGCGAACCTGCGTTTCGTCGCTGCCCACCTGCACGCTGTCCATACCGTCCCAGCGGAAGGTAGAGCGGGCCGTGGCGTAGCGCACCTGCTTGTGCTCGGTCCAGCCCATCGTGCGCGTCCAGCTTGCGCCGTCGGTGACCTGGTCAGGCTTGATGAGCGGATCGGCTGCGAGATTATTCACCTCCAGCAGGTTGTCACCGCCGAGCAGCGTTTTCACAATCCGGCCATGCTGCGTCACGATGGTGGCCTGATCCTGCGTCACCCATTTCTGCTGCCCGTTTTCATCGAAAGCGAGCACCACAAACAGCTGCGGGCCATCGTTTAACTGCATGTACTGGCTGGCATAGGGCATGTTCTGCAGTTCGTCATCGGTCAAATGCACGCCCGGCGTGCCAAACATGCTGTCCCACAGGGAATGTCCCAGCCCTTTAGTGGTGGCCGAGCACGCCTGCAGCAGCAGGCAAATCAGGATGATTGCAGGTCGCTTCACGACTCTTCTCCGAAGGGGCGAAATAACCACACCGAAGTGTGGTTATGATTAAAACACCCGGTATTACTGGGTGCTGGTCGTCGTAGTGGTCGTGGTTCCGGTATTGGAGCCATCACCGCCACCGGTTGCCGCCAGCGCGACACCCACGGCTGAACTTACGGTGCTCGTGCTGGATGCGGTAGAACTCCCCGCAGACGCAGACGTCGCTGCCGACCCTGCTGCTTCTCCGACCTGAACCGGAGCCGCATAGACAGATGTCGCCGCAAGCGCAGATATGGCAAAAATGCCATACAGTACTTTCTTCATAACAATTTCCCTTCAATGAATGAATGGAGATTTGCCCGAAAAGAAATTCAGGCGGAATCGAGTATACACAACTAAAGCAGAGGGATTACCGCATAAGGAAATAGCAGAAGGGTTTTCAGATTATTGGTTAAAACGGATGGTTAAGAATAATTAATCTAATATAAAAATGTTTAAAAACATGCAGATATAATTAACGCAATAATAACGCACCTGCGTATATTCCTAAAATAAACCGTAGTAACTAAATGGTTTACAGCCTTTTTCAGATTAAACTCACAGCAGGAATTTGAGTTAACTAACAGACATGCGGAATTATCCGATAAAAAAGCCGGCATTACGCCGGCTTGTTTCATGACATATTAATTACGCACGCCATGCTTTATAACGGTTAATCAAACCATTCGTTGAGCTGTCGTGGCTGTCGACGTTTTTATCATCACCCAGCTCCGGCAGAATGCGGTTTGCCAGCTGTTTGCCCAGCTCGACGCCCCACTGGTCAAAGGTGAAGATGTTCAGGATCGCGCCCTGCGTGAAGATTTTGTGCTCATACAGCGCAATCAGCGCCCCCAGGCTGAACGGGGTGATTTCGCGCAGCAGGATGGAGTTGGTTGGGCGGTTGCCTTCGAACACCTTGAACGGCACAACGTGGTCCAGCGTCGCCGGATCTTTACCCTGATCGCGGTATTCCTGCTCTACCACCTCGCGTGATTTGCCGAACGCCAGCGCTTCAGTCTGCGCGAAGAAGTTAGACAGCAGCTTTGGATGGTGGTCGGACAGCGGGTTGTGTGTGATAGCCGGGGCGATGAAATCGCACGGTACCATTTTGGTGCCCTGGTGAATCAGCTGGTAGAACGCGTGCTGGCCGTTGGTGCCCGGTTCGCCCCAGATGATTGGGCCAGTCTGGTAATCCACCGCGTTGCCGTTACGGTCAACGTATTTACCGTTGGATTCCATGTTGCCCTGCTGGAAATAGGCCGCAAAGCGGTGCATATACTGATCGTACGGCAGGATCGCTTCGGTTTCAGCGCCGAAGAAATTGTTGTACCAGATGCCAATCAGCGCCAGCAGCACTGGCAGGTTTTTCTCAGGTGCGGTGGTGGCGAAGTGTTGATCCATCGCGTGCGCGCCGGAGAGCAGCTCAACGAAGTTGTCGAAGCCAACGGACAGGATGATGGACAGGCCAATCGCGGACCACAGAGAGTAGCGGCCGCCAACCCAGTCCCAGAACTCAAACATATTCGCCGTGTCGATGCCGAACTCGCCCACCGCTTTACCGTTGGTAGAAAGCGCTGCGAAGTGTTTCGCCACGTGCTTGTTGTCGCCCGCGGTTTTCAGGAACCAGTCGCGCGCGCTGTGGGCGTTGGTCATGGTTTCCTGGGTGGTGAAAGTTTTGGACGCCACCAGGAACAGCGTGGTTTCCGGGTTAACCGTCTTCAGCACTTCGGCAATATGGGTACCATCTACGTTCGAGACAAAGTGCATGTTGAGGTGGTTTTTGTACGGACGCAGCGCTTCGGTCACCATGAACGGACCGAGGTCAGAACCGCCGATACCGATGTTGACCACGTCGGTGATGGCTTTACCGGTGTAGCCTTTCCAGCTTCCGGAGATGATGGATTCGGAGAAGGTTTTCATCTTCTCCAGTACCGCGTTGACTTCTGGCATCACGTCTTTGCCATCAACGATAATCGGCGTGTTGCTGCGGTTACGCAGCGCAACGTGCAGTACGGCGCGATCTTCGGTACGGTTAATTTTCTCACCGGAGAACATGGATTTGATGGCGTCAGCCAGCTCAGTCTCTTTCGCCAGATCCTGCAGCTTAGCCAGCGTCTCTTCGGTGATGCGGTTTTTGGAGAAATCCACCAGCATCAGGTCATCGAAGGTCGCGGAGAACTTACTGAAACGATCGGCATCTTTCGCGAACAGATCCGCGATGGTGACGTCTTTCATTTCATCAAAATGTTTCTGTAATGCCTGCCAGGCAGAGGTCTGCGTTGGGTTGATGTTTTTCATTAGCAATACTCTTCTGATTTGAGAATTGTGACTGCGGTCGATTGTAGCGCCTGCAAATAAAAATTGTGATGGTTTTTATGCCATTGCCCTGGTCTGCATCAAACGCAGGTGAAAAGACCCGAAAAGTATAGCTGCTGGATGGCCCCTCTGGGGTGGGTAAATATGCCCCCCGTTGCGGCAAAACGAAGCATAAAATATGGCCCTGTTATTAGTCCTGTTACTGAGGGGTACCCCCCCATAAAAAATCCGCATAATCCCAGCATTGACAGGACCTCCCCCGCATTTTATTTATAGGGCCGTATTTTGCGCCTGCACCTGCTTTCGTTTCACTCTTGTGCCAAGGTCGCTTTATTCATTCCCTGACACGAGGTTGTTATGACGAGTTTTGTGGTCGCCAAGTTTGGCGGCACCAGTGTGGCGGATTACGACGCCATGAACCGCAGCGCCGATGTGGTGCTGGCCGATCCGAATACCCGCATGGTGGTGCTTTCTGCCTCCGCTGGCGTGACGAACCTGCTGGTTTCTCTGTCTGAAGGACTGGAAGCGACGGAACGGTTCGTGAAGCTGGATGCGCTGCGCAAAATTCAGTTCGATATTCTTGAACGTCTGCAGAACCCGAACGTCATCCGCGAAGAAGTGGAACGCCTGCTGGAAAACATCACCACGCTGGCGGAAGCCGCCTCTCTGGCGACCTCAACCGCCCTGACCGATGAACTGGTCAGCCACGGCGAACTGATGTCGACTCTGCTGTTCGTTGAGATCATGCGCGAGCGCAATATCCAGGCGCAGTGGTTTGACGTGCGTAAAGTGATGCGCACCAGCGACCGTTTTGGCCGCGCCGAGCCGGACGTGGAAGCGCTGGCCGAACTGACCAGCCAGCAGCTTGCGCCGCGTCTGGAAGAGGGTATCGTCATCACTCAGGGGTTTATCGGCAGCGAGGCCAAAGGTCGCACCACGACCCTGGGCCGTGGCGGCAGCGACTACACCGCCGCCCTGCTCGGCGAAGCCCTGCATGCCACCCGCGTGGATATCTGGACGGACGTTCCGGGTATCTACACCACCGACCCGCGCGTGGTATCCGCTGCGAAACGCATTGACGTCATTGCCTTTGAAGAGGCCGCCGAAATGGCGACCTTCGGCGCGAAGGTGCTGCACCCGGCAACCCTGCTGCCCGCGGTGCGCAGCGATATTCCGGTGTTCGTGGGCTCCAGCAAAGATCCACAGGCGGGCGGAACGCTGGTCTGCAAAAAAACCGAAAACCCGCCGCTGTTCCGCGCTCTGGCCCTGCGTCGCCGCCAGACGCTGGTCACGCTGCACAGCCATAATATGCTGCACTCCCGTGGTTTCCTGGCGGAAGTGTTCGGCATCCTGGCACGCCATAATATCTCCGTAGACCTGATCACCACTTCCGAAGTGAGCATCGCGCTGACGCTGGACACCACCGGCTCCACCTCCACCGGTGACACCCTGCTGACCCAGTCGCTGCTGATTGAGCTGTCGGAGCTGTGCCGCGTTGAAGTGGAAGAGGATCTGGCGCTGGTTGCCATCATCGGCAACAAACTGTCCCGCGCCTGCGGCGTAGGCAAAGAGGTCTTCGGCGTGCTCGACCCGTTCAGCATCCGCATGATTTGCTACGGCGCGTCCAGCTATAACCTCTGCTTCCTGGTGCCTGCGGATCAGGCGGAGCAGGTGGTGCAAAAACTTCATCAGAATTTGTTTGAATAAAATTCGTTAGCACGTTAAACAATATCGATAAGCCGGGCTCAGACCCGGCTTTTTTATAACTAAACAACACGACAATACTGCAAGGAATTCATTATGTTATCCGCCATCACCCGGCTGTTCCCGTTATGGGCGCTGCTGCTGTCTGTACTCGCGTATTACACCCCTGGCACCTTCACTGGCATTGGCCCGTGGGTCACCACTCTGCTTATGCTGATTATGCTCGGCATGGGCGTGCACCTGAAAATTGACGATTTTAAGCGCGTGCTGTCGCGCCCCGCCCCCGTCGCCGCAGGGATTTTCCTGCACTATCTGGTGATGCCGCTCGCCGCGTGGCTGCTGGCCATGGCTTTTAAGATGCCGCCCGACCTCTCCGCCGGAATGGTGCTGGTGGGAAGCGTCGCCAGCGGTACGGCATCCAACGTGATGATCTATCTGGCAAAAGGTGACGTCGCACTCTCGGTAACCATTTCGTCCGTTTCCACGCTGGTAGGGGTGATTGCCACGCCGCTGCTCACCCGCCTGTACGTGGACGCGCACATTCAGGTTGACGTGATGGGCATGCTGCTAAGCATTCTGCAAATTGTGGTGATCCCGATTGCGCTGGGGCTGGTGATTCACCACCTGTTCCCCCGGGTGGTGAAAGCGATCGAGCCGTATCTGCCCGCCTTTTCGATGGTCTGCATTCTGGCGATCATTAGCGCCGTGGTGGCCGGTTCCGCCTCGCACATTGCGTCCGTGGGCTTTGTGGTCATCATCGCGGTGGTGCTGCATAACACCATCGGCCTGTTAGGCGGCTACTGGGGCGGTAAGCTGTTTGGCTTTGACGAGTCGACCTGCCGCACGCTGGCGATCGAGGTAGGGATGCAGAACTCCGGCCTGGCGGCGGCGCTCGGTAAGATTTACTTCTCGCCGCTGGCGGCCCTGCCGGGCGCGCTGTTCTCCGTCTGGCATAATCTCTCCGGCTCGCTGCTGGCGGGCTACTGGTCAGGCAAGCCGATTGATGAACCCGCGAAAAAAGATGTGGTGGAACAACGTTAATTGACGTCACATGCTTTACACTGGAGCCTCCCCATCAGGAGGTTCCAGCAATGGCGACACCACGACTGACCCAGAAAGACATGACGGAAGCCGAGCAGCGCGAACTCAAAACGCTTCTTGACCGCGCCCGCATCGCGCATGGCCGCACGCTGACCAACGCCGAAACCAATCAGGTTAAAAAAGAGTACATCGACAAGCTGATGGCGCAGCGCGACGCCGAAGCGAAAAAAGCCCGCAAACTGAAAAAAGAGCAGGCGTATAAACCCGATAAAGAGGCGACGTTTTCCTGGTCTGCCACAACCTCGACACGCGGAAGGCGCTAATTAGCGCCCTTTCTTTTTACGGCCCGGCTGCGCGAAGCGTTTCCCGTTCGCCGGCTTGCCTCGCCCTTTCTCTTCCGCTGGCGGAGCCTTTACCACCGGGCGTTTAATGGCCTGGGTTTTCGGTTTGGCTTTGGCCTTCGGCTTCGCTTCGGACGACGAATTTTCGATAAGCCTGAACAGCTCGATCAGCTCGTCATCCGTTAAATCACGCCACTCGCCCAGCGGAATGCCGGACAGGCTCACGTTCATGATGCGGGTGCGCTCCAGCTTCGTCACGTCATACCCAAAGTGCTCGCACATGCGGCGGATCTGACGGTTCAGCCCCTGCACCAGGGTAATGCGAAACGCAAACGGCGCTTCTTTTTTAACCTTGCACTTCTTCGTTACGGTGCCCAGAATCGGCACCCCCGCGCCCATACCACGGATGAACTCGTCCGTGACCGGCTTGTTCACCGTCACGATGTACTCTTTCTCGTGATCGTTACCGGCGCGCAGAATTTTGTTCACCAGGTCGCCGTGGTTGGTGAGAAAAATCAGCCCCTGAGAGTCTTTATCCAGACGCCCAATCGGGAAGATGCGGCTGCTGTGGTTAACGAAATCCACAATATTGTCCCGCTCGCCATCTTCCGTGGTGCTGACGATACCAACCGGTTTGTTCAACGCGATAAATACCAGGTCTTCTGCATCACGCGGTTCAATGAGCTGACCATTCACTTTGACCACATCGCCAGGTACAACCTGGTCGCCGATGGTGGCGCGTTTGCCGTTGAGGAACACGTTACCTTGTTCAATGTAACGGTCCGCCTCGCGACGTGAGCAGATCCCGCTCTCGCTAATGTATTTGTTTAATCGGGTTGATTGAGTTGGCAGCATAGTTTCTCCTGTGAAGGGCGAAATATACCTTAGGTTTGGGCTGGTAAAAAGATTAGCCCACGGTAACTGAGACAGGTTTTCCAAGTTTACTCAGCATCATGACCAGCGTATCAAGCGTAAACTTGCTCGTTTTAAGGTTCACAACATCGGAGACACGTGGGCGGGAGACGTTCAGTCTTGCCGCTGCGTCAGCCTGGCGCAGCTTGTTTTCAGCGATCCACGTGGAGATTTCCAGCATAAGCTGTCGCTTGATCGCCAGCAGTTGCTCCACTTCCTTGCCAGCTTTTTCCCGTAACCGTTCAGCCTCATCCCTGTCAAACCCCAGCTCGGCAAAAATGTTGGCGTCTGCCGCCGTCACATGGCGAATTTTAGTATCAATGTTCTTTCCCATCTTTAACCCCTCCGGGCATCAAGCACCGCATGCAAACGTACCTTTGTAATCTGTTTATCCTGGCCTGATGTCCGCTGTGTTTTCTTGTTAAAGCAATGAAGTACATACACGGCGTCGTCAAAACGGGCCAGGTAAAGAATACGAAATGCCCCTGTATTTCCCCGAAGCCGAATTTCAGCAACGCCTTTGCCAATCTCTGACATGGGCTTCCAGTCTGCGGCCTCCAGACCAGACTGCAGGCGGTGCAGTTGATAACCCGCGTCTCTTCGAATCTCTTCCGGGAAGCCGAGCAAATCGTCATACGCACTTCCCATCCATGCGATAGGCCGCATTGCCGGCCTTTGTGAAAGCATACCACATCCTTGTATAAAATTTTATACACCAAAAAACATTAAAACGTTGCAGCGCGGATAAGTGCTTTACCCGCGATGCAACGTTACGGTTGGGAAGGGATGTCGTCACGCCTGACGAAAGCAAACTGCGAGGCGCTTTCAGAGATTAATACTCATCCCGCTCGTCATCTTCGTCCGGCTGCTCCATTACGCTGTAGGCCACCGCGCAGAACAGCGAGTTAAGACGTTTCATATCGCCCAGCAGCCCCAGGTGCAGGGAGCTGGTCTCAATGCTCTGCACGTTCTGCTGATGCAGACGCTCAACGTGGGCGTGCGAATAGCGGCGGTTGAGAATGCGGAAGCGGTGCTTGTTGCGCCGCAGCCGACGCGCGCTCGGTACGTCGCTGGAGAAGAAGACCGAGAGGGCCAGCTTCAGGTTGCTGACCAGCTGCTCATGCAGCGCCTCCAGCTCCTTAAGCCCTTCGACGGAGAAGGCGCGACGCGCGGCAAGGGATTTATCCGCAATTTCACTGCCCATGCGCTCGACGATATCTGAGGCCTGCTCCAGGTTGAGGGACATTTCGATGATTTCCGCCCAGCGGCGGGACTCCTCTTCCGCCAGTTCGTCCTGCGGGATGCGCGCCAGATAGAGCTTGATGGCGGTATAGAGCACGTTGATGTCGTCCGCCAGCTTTCGCAGCTCTTTCTCCTCGCGCGGCTCGCCATGCATCACTTTTTGCAGCCCTTCGAGCATGGTTTCCATCGCATCGCCCATGCGCAGCGTTTCGCGGGCGGCGTTGGCAATAGCCAGCGCCGGGGTATCCAGCACGGAGGTATCAAGATGCTTCGGTTTCAGGCGGGCGTCCAGCTCGGGTTCATCCCGAATGAGGCGCTCGCAGAAACGGGCCATCGGCGCGGCGAAAGGGACCATCGCCAGGCAACGCACCAGGTTGTAGAAGACGTGGAAATAGATCACCAGCTCGGCTTTCGGCAGCGGCAGGTTGTCCATCAGGTTCGCCAGCGGATGGACAAACGGCAGGATAATCAGGCTGCCCACCAGCTTAAACAGCAGGCTACCGAGCGCCACGCGGCGTGCGGCGGCGTTGGCGGCGCTGTTGTTGAGCATCGCCAGCAGGCCCGAACCAAGGTTGGCACCGATCACCAGACAGAGCGCCACCGGGAAGGAAATGACCCCTGCGGCGGTAAGCGTCGCGGTCAGCAGCACGGCTGCCAGGCTCGAGTAGCTGACGATGGCGAACACCGCGCCGATGAGTGCATCCAGCATGATATCGCCGGTCAGAGAGGCAAAGATGACCTGCACCCCGTTGGCCTGAGTGATCGGCGTCACCGCCTGCACAATCAGCTCCAGCGCCAGCAGAATCAGCCCAAGGCCAATGCCCACGCGGCCAAGCTGCCCGGCACGGCTCTGCTTACGGCTCAGGAAGAAAATCACGCCGATAAATATCAGCAGCGGCGACAGCCAGGAGAGATCGAAGGTCAGCACGCGCGCCATTAGCGCGGTCCCGACGTCGGCACCGAGAACAATCACCAGCGCCGGGGCGAGCGCCACCAGATCCTGCGCCACAAACGAGGTGACGAGCATGGTGGTCGCATTACTGCTTTGCACCAGCGCCGTTACGCCGATGCCCGCGCAAAAGGCGAGCGGCTTCTTCTCAACGCTGCCGCTGAGAACGGTGCGTAAACGCGCGCCAAACACGCGCATCACGCCGGTGCGGACAATATGAGTGCCCCACACCAGCAGTGCGACTGCAGAGAGCAGATGTAACAACGTCAGCACGGAAAGTGTTCCTCCTTATCGTTATCTGTTTTCCTGAGGTTTACTGCGCGCTGTCTTGCCGGATGGCGGTTACGCCTTATCCGGCCTACGCACAGGACCGGTAAGCGCAGCGCCACCGGGCAATATGGCCAGAACCTTCTTCCAGTATAAGGGTTTAAATGTAAGAAAGAGACAGGGCGCCTGATGAGCGCCCTGTTTGTTGTAAGGAAAGGTGACGTCAGTCTGCGTCGTAGCCCAGATTAGGGGCTAACCAGCGCTCCACTTCCGACACGCTCATCCCTTTGCGCAGGGCGTAGTCTTCTACCTGATCGCGCTGAAGCTGTGCCACCGCAAAGTATTTGCTGTCCGGATGGCTAAAGTACCAGCCGGAGACAGACGCGCCCGGCCACATGGCGAAGGACTCGGTGAGCTTCATCCCGGTATGCGTCTCCACGTCCAGCAGTTTCCAGATCGTCCCCTTCTCGGTGTGCTCCGGGCAGGCAGGATAGCCCGGTGCCGGACGAATGCCCTGATAGTTTTCGCGGATCAACTCTTCGTTGCTGAGGTTTTCATTCGCCGCGTAGCCCCAGTGCACCTTGCGCACGCGCTCGTGCAGATATTCGGCGAAGGCCTCCGCCAGACGGTCGGCAATGGCTTTGATCATGATTTTATTGTAATCATCATGCTGCGCGTCGAACGCCTCTGCCAGCGCGTCCTCTTCCAGCCCACCGGTCACGGCAAACGCGCCGATATAGTCGGCTTTACCGCTTAACTTCGGTGCGACGAAATCCGCCAGGCAGTAGTTGGCAAAGCCCACTTTCTCCGTTTGCTGGCGCAGGTGATGGCTCACCGCCAGCACGTGGGTGCGGGTTTCATCGCGATAAATTTCGATATCGTCCCCCACGCGGTTCGCCGGGAACAGGCCCACCACGCCGCGCGGGTTGAGCGTTTTCTCCGCGCTCAGCCTGTCGAGCATGTCGTTGGCATCGTTAAACAGGCGTTTTGCCTCTTCGCCCACCACCTCATCTTCCAGGATGCGCGGGTATTTGCCTGCCAGCGACCAGGTCATAAAGAACGGCGTCCAGTCGATGTAGTTGCGCAGCGTTTCAATGCTGGCGGTGACGTCCTGCACGCCCAGACGGTGCGCCACCGGCGGCGTATAGGCCGACCAGTCGAATGCCAGATCGTTTTCACGCGCCGCCTGAAGCGAGACTGGCGGCGTGCGCGGTTTCTTGCGCCCGTGCTGGATGCGCACGGTTTCGTACTCTTTTCGGGTACGCGCCACGAACTCATCGCGCTGGGTGTCGGACAGCAGCGCGGACACCACGCCCACGGTGCGCGAGGCGTTCTGCACATACACCGTCGGCCCGCTGTAGTTCTGTTCGATTTTCACCGCCGTGTGCGCTTTTGAGGTGGTCGCCCCGCCGATCAGCAGCGGAATAGTAAAGCCCTGACGCTCCATCTCTTTGGCAACAAAGACCATCTCGTCCAGCGACGGGGTAATCAGCCCGGAGAGGCCAATCAGGTCGGCGTTCACTTCCCGCGCGGTTTTGAGGATTTTATCCGCCGGGACCATCACGCCGAGATCGATAATCTCGTAGTTGTTACACTGCAAAACCACGCCGACGATATTCTTGCCGATGTCGTGCACGTCGCCCTTGACGGTGGCGATCACCATCTTGCCGTTGCTGGAGCCTTTCTCTTTGCTGGCTTCGATGTACGGCTCAAGGTAGGCCACTGCCTGTTTCATCACGCGTGCGGACTTCACCACCTGCGGCAGGAACATTTTGCCTTCGCCAAACAGGTCGCCGACCACGTTCATGCCGTCCATCAGCGGGCCTTCAATCACTTCTATCGGGCGCGCTGCCTGCTGGCGGGCCTCTTCGGTGTCGAATTCAATAAATTCGGTGATGCCTTTAACCAGCGAATACTCCAGACGCTTTTTCACGTCCCAGGCGCGCCACTCGGCCTGCTGAACGTTTACCGCCTCATCGGATTTACTGCCACGGTATTTCTCGGCCAGATCCAGCATGCGTTCGGTAGCGTCGTCGCGACGGTTAAGGATCACATCCTCCACCGCGTCGCGCAGTTCGGCGGGCAGGTCGTCATAAATGGCCAGTTGCCCGGCGTTGACGATGCCCATGTCCATCCCGTTACGGATGGCGTAGTAAAGGAACACGGCGTGGATCGCCTCGCGTACCGGGTCGTTACCGCGAAACGAGAACGAGACGTTGGAGACGCCGCCGGAGATCAGCGCGTGCGGCAGCTCGCGTTTGATGTCTTCGCACGCGCCGATAAAGTCCTGCGCGTAGTTATTGTGTTCTTCAATGCCGGTTGCCACGGCGAAAATGTTCGGGTCGAAGATGATGTCTTCCGGCGGGAAGCCCACCTCTTCGGTCAAAATTTTATACGCGCGGCGGCAGATCTCAATTTTGCGCTCGCGGGTATCGGCCTGGCCGACTTCGTCAAAGGCCATCACCACCACGGCGGCGCCGTAGCGACGTACCTGCTTCGCATGATGGATAAAACTCTCGACGCCCTCTTTCATCGAAATCGAGTTAACGATGCCTTTGCCCTGAATACACTTCAGCCCTTTTTCGATGACGTCCCATTTGGAGGAGTCGATCATGATCGGCACGCGGGCGATGTCCGGCTCACCGGCGATCAGGTTCAGAAAACGCACCATCGCCGCTTCGGCGTCGAGCATCCCCTCATCCATGTTGATATCGATAATCTGCGCGCCGCTCTCCACCTGCTGACGCGCCACGTCCAGCGCTTCGCTGTATTTTTCTTCTTTAATCAGCCGCTTGAACTTTGCAGAACCGGTCACGTTAGTACGTTCGCCCACGTTCACAAACAGGCTGTCGTCGCCGATGGTTAACGGCTCAAGACCGGAGAGACGGCAGGCAACCGGAAGCTCAGGCAGCTTACGCGGCGGTAGCCCTGACACCGCGTTACTCATGGCGGCGATGTGCTCCGGCGTGGTGCCGCAGCAGCCGCCAACGATGTTCAGGAAGCCAGACTCGGCCCACTCGCGGATTTGCGCCGCCATGGTGTCGGCATCCAGATCGTATTCGCCAAAGGCGTTTGGCAGCCCGGCGTTCGGGTGCGCGGTCACGTAGCACTCCGCGATGCGGGACAACTCCTGCACATACTGGCGCAGTTCGTCTGGCCCCAGCGCGCAGTTCAGGCCGAAGGTGAGCGCGTCGGCGTGGCGCAGAGAGTTGTAAAACGCCTCCGTCGTCTGGCCGGAGAGCGTGCGCCCGGAGGCGTCGGTGATGGTGCCGGAAATCATGATCGGCAGGTCCACGCCCAGCGCCTCGAACTCCGCTTTCACCGCGTAGATGGCGGCCTTGGCGTTAAGGGTGTCGAATACCGTTTCAATCAGGATCAGGTCGGACCCGCCTTCCACCAGCGCTTTGGTCGATTCCCGGTAGGCGGCCACCAACTGGTCAAAGGTGACATTACGAAACGCCGGATCGTTCACGTCCGGTGAGATCGACGCGGTGCGGTTCGTCGGGCCAAGCACACCGGCAACGTAGCGCGGTTTGTCCGGCGTGCGGGCGGTCCATTCATCGGCGCAGGCGCGCGCCAGCTTTGCCGCCTCGAAGTTAATCTCCGCCGACAGGGATTCCATCTGGTAATCCGCCATGGCGATGGTTGTCGAGTTAAAGGTGTTGGTTTCAACGATATCGGCACCCGCCTCAAAGTAGGCGTTGTGGATATCGGCAATCACCTGCGGTTTGCTTAACACCAGCAGGTCATTGTTGCCTTTGAGATCGCATGGCCAGTCGGCAAAGCGTTCGCCGCGGAAATCGTCTTCACTGAGGCGATAGCCCTGGATCATGGTGCCCATGCCGCCGTCCAGCACCAGAATTCGTTCATTTAACTGCGCACGCAGTTGCTCTACTTTGCTGCTCACACTTGCTCCCGACAACGCTCAACATGGCCAAAAGGCTGCGGTCCATACTGGCATATTCTCGCAGGGCGGAAAAGTCACTCAGCGGTAACATGAGACATGTTCACCATCACTCCTCCGATCAGTCAGGATACGGTTGCAAATTCACCAAATAAAACGAAAATGATTTCCACGATACAGAAAAAGGAGTTGCCCATGGTCGCGACCGTTCCCGCTAAACGCGGCAGAAAACCTGCTGCCACCCCCTCAGCGCAACCCGGCGGACAGGTTCAATCGCTGACGCGGGGTTTGAAGCTGCTGGAATGGATAGCCGAATCGCACGGCAGCGTGGCCCTGACGGAACTGGCGCAGCAGGCCGGGCTTCCCAACTCCACCACACACCGCCTGCTGACCACCATGCAGCAGCTGGGCTTCGTCCGCCAGGTCGGCGAGCTGGGGCACTGGGCGGTGGGCGCACATGCGTTTATCGTGGGGAGCAGCTTCCTGCAGAGCCGTAATCTGCTGGCGATTGTCCACCCTATTCTGCGCAAGCTGATGGAGGACTCCGGCGAGACGGTGAACCTGGCCGTGCTGGACCAGAGCGATCATCAGGCAGTCATTATCGACCAGGTCCAATGTACGCAGCTGATGCGCATGTCCGCCCCGATTGGCGGCAAGCTGCCGATGCACGCCTCCGGCGCGGGAAAAGCGTTTTTGTCGCAGCTCAGCGAAGAGCAGGTGACGGGGTTGCTGCACCGCAAAGGGCTACACGCCTACACTCACGCCACCCTGGTTTCGCCGGTGCACCTGAAAGAAGATTTAGCCCTGACACGTAAGCGCGGCTATTCGTTTGATGACGAAGAGCACGCCCTGGGTCTGCGCTGCCTGGCGGCCTGTATTTTTGACGAGCATCGCGAGCCGTTCGCCGCCATTTCGATTTCCGGGCCGATCTCACGCATGACCGACGACCGCGTAACGGAGCTGGGCGCGCTGGTGATTAAGGCGGCGAAAGAGGTGACGCTGGCGTACGGTGGGATCCGTTAAGATGGGTTTGCCGGGAGGCGGCTACGCCTTACCCGGCCTACATTCGAGCCCTTCTCCTGGAGAAAACCGGATGCTAAACCGCTGCTTGCGGCGGTAGGCGTAAACGTCTTCAACGTGCCCGTTCTTGATCCGCGTTTGCAGTTCGCGCCAGTAGTCGGCGCGGAACAGGTCGTCGTGCATCTCCTCAAATAATGGCCTGATACGCGGGTCAGCGCACAGCCAGTGGCGAAACTCCTCGGGAAACACATCGCCCGGCGAGACGCTGTACCACGGCTCACCGGACAGCTCATCCTCCGGGTGGCGCGGCGGCGGAATATCGCGGAAATTCACCTCAGTCATATAGCAAATTTCATCGTAATCGTAGAACACCACCCGACCGTGGCGCGTCACGCCAAAGTTTTTAAACAGCATATCGCCAGGGAAAATATTGGCGGCGGCAAGCTGGCGGATGGCGTTACCGTACTCTTCAATCGCATCGCGTAGCGCCTGGCCTTCTGACTGCTCAAGCCAGATATTGAGCGGCACCATGCGGCGCTCAATATAAAGGTGGCCAATCACGATTTTATCCCCCAGATCGGTGATCTTCCCCGGCGCTTCCTGCATTAACAGCGCCATCAGCGCCGGATCGATCTGCTGTTTATCCAGCACGAAATTTTCGAACTCCTGGGTATCGGCCATGCGTCCGACGCGGTCGTGCTCTTTCACCAGCTGATAGCAGGCGCGGACGTGGGCGGCGGTCATCTCTTTCTGCGGGGCGAATGTGTCTTTGATGATCTTAAACACGCGGTCAAAGCCCGGCAGGGTGAAAACCAGCATCACCATCCCGCGGATGCCGGGGGCTTCGATAAATTGCTCATCCGCGCTGGCGATATAGTGAAGGTATTCCCGGTAACTTTCGGTTTTGGCGTGTTTCTGACAGCCAATCGCCATGTACAGCTCGGCGGTGGTTTTACCCGGCAGGATCTCGCGCAGCCATTCAACCAGCGCCGCAGGCAGCGGAGCGTATACCATGAAATAGGACCGGGCAAAGCCGAACACAATGCTGGCCTCTGCGCTAGTGGTCAGGCAGGTATCGATAAACAGTTCACCTTCATCGGTGCGGTGAATGGGCAGCAGAAACGGCACGGTGGCGGAGGGCGTAACCAGCTTGCCGACCAGCCAGGCCGCTTTATTGCGGTAGAAAAGCTCGTTGGCCACCTGTAAATGGCTGTTCCTGAGCACCTCTGCGCCAAAGGTTTCGATGAGATGCGCGATGATATAGCCAATATCCCGGATTTTATTTTCCCAGGGCAAACGCAGGGGCAGGTCCGTTAACACGCGATGGAGCAGCGGTTCCCAGCCGCGATCGGGAAAAAAATCTTTCGCCAGCGGGCGCGGGATAGTACGAAATCGGCGCTCCGGCTGGGAGCTGAAAATAAATAGCCGCTCGGGAGATAACGAGCGGTGGTCAAATAACCGGCAATAGACAGAGTTAAAAAAGCTCTCTGCAATCTCGAAGCGAGGGTAATCGGGCAACAATTGGGTGTATTGCTCTTTCACGCGCAGCAGAAACGCCGCGTCCGGGCTTTTGCCGTCGGTGATACAGCGCAGCTGCTCCACCACAAGCCCTACGTGATGATCGTAGAGATGAATACGCTGCTTCATGGCCTGCTGAACCGCATGCCAGTCGGCCTGCTCGAAGCGCTGCTGCGCGCCCGAGGTGACCTCCAGAAAACGACCATACTGGGCGTCGAAGCCCTGCAAAATAGTCTGTGCTATCAGTAATTCCAGGCCACGCGGCATATTTTCCTCCAGTACCCCTCACCCTAACCCTCTCGCTCGGGGAGAGGGCCGGGGTGAGGGGGAAATATCAGAACTGGGCTTCTTCAGTTGAACCCGTTAACGCGGTGACGGAGGAGGTTCCGCCCTGGATAATGGTGGTGACGTTATCGAAGTAGCCGGTTCCCACCTCCTGCTGGTGCGACACAAAGGTATAGCCGTCTTTGCCGGCGGCGAACTCTGGCTGCTGAACCTTCTCAACATAGTGCTTCATGCCCTCGCCCTGCGCGTAAGCGTGCGCCAGGTCGAACATGTTGAACCACATGCTGTGGATCCCCGCCAGGGTGATGAACTGGTATTTGTAGCCCATATCCGAGAGCTGCTGCTGGAAGCTGGCGATCGTCTCGTCGTCCAGTTTCTTCTGCCAGTTGAAGGACGGCGAGCAGTTGTAGGCCAGCAGTTTGCCCGGATATTTGGCATGGATGGCATCGGCAAAACGTTTAGCCAGCGCCAGATCCGGCGTGGAGGTTTCACACCAGACCAGGTCAGCGTAAGGCGCATAGGCCAGGCCGCGGCTGATGGCCTGCTCTATACCCGCATGGGTGCGATAGAACCCTTCGCTGGTGCGCTCGCCGGTAATAAATTCGCTGTCGTACGGATCACAGTCAGAGGTGATCAGATCAGCCGCGTCCGCATCGGTACGGGCGATCACCAGCGTGGGCACGCCAAGCACGTCGGCTGCCAGACGCGCTGCAACCAGCTTCTGAATCGCTTCCTGTGTCGGAACCAGCACCTTGCCGCCCATGTGCCCACACTTCTTCACCGACGCCAGCTGGTCTTCGAAGTGAACGGCCGCTGCACCGGCTTCAATCATCGATTTCATCAGCTCGAATGCGTTGAGCACGCCGCCAAAACCGGCTTCTGCATCCGCAACGATCGGCAGGAAGTAGTCAACAAAGCGCGGATCGTTTGGCTCGATACCTGCCGCCCACTGGATCTGATCCGCACGGCGGAAGGTGTTGTTGATCCGATCAACCACCGACGGCACGGAGTTCGCCGGGTAGAGCGACTGATCCGGATACATACTGGAGGCCAGGTTGGCATCTGCTGCAACCTGCCAGCCTGAAAGATAGATGGCTTCAATCCCGGCCTTCGCCTGCTGCAGCGCCTGCCCCCCGGTCAGCGCGCCCAGGCTGTTGATGTAGCCTTTTTTGGCACCGCCGTGCAGCAGTGCCCACATTTTTGCCGCACCATGCTGTGCGAGCGTGCATTCCGGGTTGACCGAGCCGCGTAATTTCACCACTTCCTCTGCGCTGTAGGGGCGACGGATGCCTTCCCAGCGCGGTTGTGTCCACTCTTTCTGTAACTCTTCGATCTGTTGGGTACGGGTTTTCATGTGCAGATGCTCCATATTGTTATGTGGTGAATTACGCCAGGAAGCGGTAGCCCGGCAGGGTAAGGAAGTCGATTAAGTCATCTGAAGTAGTGATTTGCTCCATCAGGCGGGCAGCCTCGTTAAAGCGTCCGCTGCTGAAGCGGTGCTCGCCCAGCTCGTCCTGGATCACCCGCATCTCCTCAGCCAGCATCTGACGGAACAATTCTTTAGTGACGGGCTTACCGTTGCTGAGCGTTTTTTGGTGATGGATCCACTGCCAGATAGAGGTGCGTGAGATCTCCGCCGTAGCCGCATCTTCCATCAGGCCGTAGATTGGGACGCAGCCGTTACCGGAGATCCACGCCTCGATGTACTGCACGGCAACGCGAATATTGGCGCGCATGCCCTCTTCGGTGCGTTCGCCCTCGCACGGGGCCAGCAGCTGTTCTTCAGCCGTGGGAGCATCGTCTTCGCGGGTGACAAACAGCTGATTTTTGTTGTCGCCGAGCACGCGGTTAAATACCTCCATCGCCGTATCGGCCAGGCCCGGGTGGGCAATCCACGTACCGTCGTGGCCATTGAGGGCTTCCAACTCTTTATCGGCTTTTACCTTGTTGAGCACCTGATTGTTGCGCTCAGGGTCTTTGCTCGGGATAAAAGCCGCCATACCGCCCATCGCAAAGGCGCCGCGCTTGTGGCAGGTCTTAATCAGCAGGCGCGAGTAGGCGCTCAGGAAGGGTTTATCCATAGTGACGACCTGACGATCCGGCAACACGCGGTCGGGATGGTTTTTCAGGGTTTTGATATAGCTGAAGATATAGTCCCAGCGCCCGCAGTTCAGGCCAACAATATGGTCACGCAGCGCGTGCAGGATTTCATTCATCTGGAATACGGCAGGCAGCGTTTCGATCAGCAGCGTGGCTTTGATGGTGCCGCGAGGCAGGTCGAAGCGATCCTCCGCATAGCTGAACACCTCACTCCACCAGGCGGCCTCCTGCCAGGCCTGCGTTTTCGGCAAATAGAAATAGGGGCCGCTGCCTTTCGCCAGCAGGTTTTTATGGTTGTGGAAGAAATAGAGTGCAAAATCGAACAGACTGCCCGGGATGGCTTCACCGCGCCAGGTAACATGTTTTTCAGGCAGGTGTAAACCGCGTACACGGCAGATCAGCACGGCTGGATCGGGTTTAAGCTGATAGATTTTCCCGGCTTCGGTGGTGTAACTGATGATGCCATTCACGGCGTCGCGCAGGTTAATCTGCCCCTCGATCACCTTACGCCAGTCGGGAGCCAGCGAGTCTTCAAAATCGGCCATAAACACTTTAACGTTGGCGTTCATGGCATTGATCACCATCTTGCGCTCGACCGGGCCGGTGATCTCGACGCGACGATCCTGTAAGTCGTCAGGGATACCGCGGATCGTCCACTCACCGCGACGAATGGAAGCAGTTTCCGAAATAAAACCAGGCAGCTTCCCGTTATCAATTTCCTGCTGCTGGTGAACGCGTGCCGCCAGCAGTTTATTACGCTGTGGCGCAAAGCGTGTCACCAACTCGGTCAGGAACTCGACGGCCTCCGGGGTCAATATCTGCTGTTCCTGCTCACCCTGCGGCTGGTTAAAGGCCAGTTCATCGGCTGTGGTTGCCTGCTCAGTCATCATTCTGCTCCTCATTAAAGATCCAAAAACACACCCCCAACGCGAACGAAAGATCGTTGTGCGGTTTTCGCTCAGCAGAATTAAGACTATCTGTAATTTTTCTAAAATCAAAAACAATTTCCATTTTTAATTTTAAAGTTGCTTAACCACTTGATTAAATTGATATTAAAGTTTTATTCATAGATGGTTTGGATTTCGGAAATAAAAAAGGCACCCGAGGGTGCCTGATATGGACAGCTGAAACGCTTTAGGATCGTTTCAGGTAGCGGATTACTCTAACGTCGGATTCATATGACGCAGATCGTATGGCGTGATCTGGTAGACGTAATAGTTGAGCCAGTTAGTGAACAGCAGATTTCCGTGGCTGCGCCAGGTCGCCCGGGGCGTGTTCTGCGGATCGTTTTTTGGGAAGTAGTTGTACGGGACATCCGGGTTAAGGCCCGCCTCAAGATCGCGGAAAAATTCGGATGCGAGGGTATCGGGATCGTATTCGGGATGGCCCGTGACAAAGGCGATACGTTTGTCTTTACTGGCGAACAGGTACGCATCCCCGTCTTCCGTTTCAGCGAGGATCTCAAGATCGGTATAATCGCGGATCAGCTGCGCCGGGAAGTCTGCATAACGGGAGTGCGGCGCGAGGAAAGAATCGTCAAAACCGCGCGTCAGCAGCGCATGAGGGTGCAGGATATGGTGTTCGTATACGCCAGAGAGTTTTTCGGTGCGGGTTTGTTTAGGAATACCGTAGAGGATATTCAGTGCAGCCTGAACCGCCCAACAGACGAAAAGCGTGGAGGTGACGTGATCTTTTGCCCACTCCAGCACCTGTTTGATCTGCGGCCAATAGGCAACGTCATTGAACTCCACCAGACCCAGCGGCGCGCCGGTGACAATCAGCCCATCGAAGTTTTCATCGCGGATATCATCGAAGTTGCAGTAGAAGTTGTTCAGATGCTCAGAAGGCGTGTTGCGCGACTCGCGGGCATCGATACGCAGCAGCTGGATATCAACCTGTAACGGAGAGTTGGAGAGCAGGCGCAGGAACTGGTTTTCTGTTTCAATCTTCTTTGGCATCAGATTGAGAATGAGCACCTTCAGCGGGCGAATTTCCTGACCTGTCGCGCGTGAAGCCGTCATGACAAAGACGTTCTCTTCACGTAAGAAATTGACGGCTGGTAGCTCGTCCTGCACCCGTATCGGCATATCGTTGAATCCTCAAAGCATACGTATAAACGTTTAGACATCCAGATAGCTAACGATACCGAGATCCGGCCTGAATGTCGAGTCTGCAAGAGGAAGGTGAGAAAGTTTCACGGAGAGGAATAAAGCCAAAAGCAAAAACCCCGCACCTTACGGTACGGGGTTCTTCTTGTTTGATGCCTGGCAGTTCCCTACTCTCACATGGGGAGACCCCACACTACCA
>NZ_JASCAM010000028.1:0-137394 GCF_029967835.1 Enterobacter sp. V87_3
GACGGGGTGGTATCCGTCTTCGTCGTGCTGTCAGCCGGTTTCGGCGCAGGCTTCACCTCATCCGCTTTCGACGGCTTAACGGCAGGCACCTCTTCGCTATGCGAAGTCCCAGACGGGGTGGTGTCTGTCTTCTTCGCGCTGTCAGCCGGTTTCGGCGCAGGCTTCAGAGTGTCGGCTTTTGACGGCGTAACGGCTGGCACATCTTCGCTGTGCGCAGGTTTCGCTGGCGTAACCTCTTTCTTCCTGGTGCCATCGCTCGAATGCTTCGACGAGCCGCCGCCAATGTGGTGGTCGTTCGGGGTATCGACGTCGTAGCTGCCTTTTTTCTTCTTACCGATGCCAGGATCCGCAAGGGTATAGGAGATATTGTTACCCGCTTCTTTTTCATCGCGGGTGACAACGGACATCTCATCCTTGTTGGTGTTGATCTCGCCAGTCGTACCTTTGCTGGTGGTGCCCCCCACGGAAATGGTGGATTTCTGCGTTTCGTTACGGTGGATCTCATCGACCGTATCCACGTAGATGTTAGCCGATGGAATGCCGCCTTTTTTACCTGGCAGACCGCCGATACCTACGCCGCCACCGCCGTACAGGCCGTCCTGCTCAACGGTATCTTGCAGATCTTTGGCGTTGATATTGCCCGCAACGTTGACCTCACCGGTGCCATTGTCCGAGACGATATTGGCGCCCGCCATGTTCAGGTCGCCGCCGGTTTTCACCTGCACGTCGCCTGTGGTGTGAATGCCGGACTGCTTCGCGGTGGTTGCTGAGTCGTGAGCCTCTGAACCGCCGCCGCCGTTAACGGCCCCGGTAGGCATCACGCCTTTAGCCGATACGGCAACCCCTACGGATGCGCCCCAGTTAGCACGCTCGTTGTCCGTGTGAACCGTGTCCTGCAGGGAGTTAACGGTCATGTCACCTGCAACATCCACATCCGCAGTATTGGCGTCAATGTTGGCACCGCTCATGGTCATGTCGCCGCCGGACTTAATTTTGACGTCGCCTGCCGTAATGGTGCTGTTGGTGTAGCTGGTGCTGTTGCCTGTTCCGGTCTCTTTGCTGCCGCTATAGTCAACAGACGCGCCGCCGCTCACGCCGGAGAGATCCACGCCTACGCCAGCCGTGATGCCCGCCGAGTGCTCCTCGGTGGTGTTGCTATAGCTGGTTGTGGATTTCGCCGCGTTCATGGTCACATCGCCGCCTGCGTTAATTTCAACGTTCTGGCCGCTGATGTCTGTCCCGTTCAACGTGGTGTCTTTTTTGGTGTTGATCGAAACGTTATTCGCGTTGATGTGGTTAATGTTTTCCGCCGTCGAGGTGGAGGTCGAGTGCGATTTAGACGAACTGCCACCAATGGTAACGGAACCGCCCGCCAGATCGTTGAGCAGCAGGTTAGAGGCCTCGCCCAGCACTTCCGCTGCCGTTGTTCCGGCGTTGGCAGACTGGCCTTCGGTGCCTTTTTCAACCAGGTTACCGGCTTTATCAATGGTATCCACAATGGTGCTGTGGGCCTCACCCTTGATGCCAAACGACGTCTCTTTATGGGATGAGGTGTTTTTCATCTCATCTTCATATTTCGTGGTCGCGACGTCCTCGGCGTTGATGGTCAGTGAATCGCCCGCGCTGAGATCTGCCCCGCCGATATCAACGGTTTTACCTGCTTCAATCGTCCCGGACTGGCCGAAGTTGATTGCGGCATTGGTGTTCTTTTTGCTGTCGGTGACGGACGAGTCGCTGGAGGTACTCATACCAAACGTGAAGCCAGCCGTATCATTGACCGGCGCACGGCCAGGCTTCTTGCCGATAGCGGAGGTGTCGGATTCTGACCCTGCGCTGACATAGTCGCCGGACGTGGTTTCGGTGCTGCCGCCGTCCATAGTGCCGTAACTGGTATTAACCGACTGGCCGCCACCGCTGACGCCCGCGCTGATGACAAACTCGCGTGACGAGCTGTGCTGCTCTTCGTGAGCCACGTCCTGGGACGTTTTGATCGTCACGTCATTTTCAGCGGTAATGCTGCCGGTCTGGGCGTTGTAAGTACCGCCTTCCATCACCACGTCGTTTTTGGCGTCGATGCTCATGTTGCCGCCAGCGGAAACATTCGCGCCAATGGCTTTGCCCGTGGTGGTTGAGGTATCAGACATCGTGAAGTTGAGCGCGCTTCTGACGTCGTTATCAATGATGCGCGTAGCGTCAATTTCATGCAGGTCATTGAAGGTGACGTCGCCGTCGGTGGCCTTCATGCTCACATCCTGGCCCGCCGTAATATCCGACGCGTTGGAGGTGATGGATTTGGCCTCCATGTTAATGCTGCCGCCCGCGGTGACGCCGTCCTCAAAGGCGTGGATCACCTGCTTGCCGCTCTCATCGCGTCCTACGCTGGCCGTCATGGTGATGTCACCTTCCGCCGCGGACATGTTCACGTCGCCCTCAGCGTTGATCGCCGCGCCGTTGTTATTGATATTACCGCTGGTACTGGACATATTGATGTCGCCGCCCGCAGAGATACCCGCGCTCATGCCGTTGCTGATGTTGTTGATATCGCCATCTGAGACCAGCGTCATGTCGCCTTTGGATGAGATCGTACCGTTGGCGTTATTGATGCTGTCCGCGTCGACGTTCATATCGCCGCCAGCATGAATGGTCGCGGTGCCGCCGTTAACGTCTCCGCTCTCCATCTGACGAAGCGTTTCAGGGCACAGGTACACGACCGGAACCATCACGTCCACGCCGTTCACCGTCTGATTAACGAACCAGACGATATCGGAGTCCAGCCCGTTGCGCTGCTCCTCGGTCAGGGATTGACCGACAACCAGCCCCAGCTCGCTGTCCTGTGCCGCCACGCCTGCATTGTCCATCAGGGCCTGCACCAGCGCGTCGCCTTCCAGACCATCTCGGATCGCAAAGAAGCTGCCGACTGAACTGCTGATTTCACGGCGGATCAACTCTGAGGTGAAGTAGTTATCCCCAATAACGTTAACCGGCTTCTGCGGGTCATAATCCACCTGATCGAAGAAGTAATCCGAGCCGGTATACGCGCTCTGATCGATCATTGACGGACGCGTTTCAAAGATCGGAACGATATTGTTGGCTGGCCCCGGATAAGCGGTGCCATTTTTTTCTGCTTCGGCGGTTTTCTTAAAGTCGGTAGAGACTTCAAACATGCCCGGAATAGAGACCATGTCCTTGATGGTTGGCATCGGGCTAATGCCCATCGCCAGCTCGTCAATTTTTTTGGTATTGACCTGGACATCGTAACCGGCAATCACCGTATCCACGGTGTATTCACCCACGTCGATATCGCTCACGTTGCTGTGGCTGTTAACCACCCCGGCGCCCGCAATACCGTTATCCAGCTTGCCGCTTTTATGCGTAAAGTTACCGCCAGCGGTGATCTCGCCTTTTTCAGACGGGACGAAGTAGGTTTTATTGTTTTTTAATGCTTCATTATTGGTCGCCGTGACGCTCGCCCAGATATTACGCATCGTACCGTAGTCGGTGGTTTGCCAGGTTTCACCGAAGATGTCGGACATCATTTTGTTGAAAAGCGTGGACTCGTTTCCGGTCATCACGACGGCGTTGTACCAGATCCCTTTTTCAGGATCGTCACTGCCTGACTTACCGGCTGCTGCGCCATTGCCAAACTCGAAGTCGAGGAACTGATAAAGGGTATCAAAATTCCACGTTGACGTATGGTAAGCGCCTAAATGCCACTGATAGGTGATCCCGCCCTGCGTCTCTAACGGCAGCTGCAGATAATCATAAATGGACATTTCACCGTATTCCGGTGAGTTGTAGATATCACCGGTAACCGTAATATCTTTCGCCGCCTGAATCAGACCGCCTTTGTTCGTGATCTGCTTACTGTCGAAGATATTGCGCTGGTTGATATTAATGTTGCCGCCCGCGCTGATCTCCGCCTGATGGTCAAGTTTCAGTCCCGAGGTCACAATCGGCATTGAGAAGTTGATCAGGGTTTGAGATTTGGTCGCGAGATGCTCAACGGTGTCATAGACCGCACTGGCGTTCTGATACCCCGTCATGGAGATTTCGTCGCCGGTGTAGCTACTTTCGTTTCTGATGGATTCCGCGTCTAAATTGACGTCCTTCTCAGCGCGAATAATCCCGGCCTGGTTATAGATCTCCTTCGCGATAATCGACATATCGCCCATGCTGAGCACGTTACCCGACACGCCGTTGAAGAAATTACCGTTACGGGCATCCAGACTCAGGTCACCCATCGTCCACAGCAGGCTACCGGCATTGTTGGTGATGTTGCCCGCGGTGACGTTGAGATCGCCTCCGGTCACGATAGACATGGCGTTGGTGAAGTTACCGTCTGCATTCACGGTCAAATCGCCAATCGCTTCCATCTGGGTGCTATTGGTAAAGTCGCCGTGCGTGGTGATCGCCATCGCGCGTCCGGCGTTGATATTCTGGTTATTGGCGTCGAGGGTCAGGCTATTGTTGACGTTGAGCGTGAGATCGCGTCCGGCCTCAAGAATACCGGCCGTGTTGTTCAGGCTGGCGAGAGTCAGCTGCAGATCCCGGTCGGCGGTGATGGAGGCGTTGGCATCGTTTTGCAGGTTTTTGGTCGCAACCGCAATGTTAGTGCCCGCAATCACTGCGTTAGTGGTGTTTTTGATGTTGCCTTTCTGTACATTCAGCGAGGTCGTTTTGGCCCCGGCGAGCACGGCTTCATCGCTGTTGTTCAGGTTGCTCGCCACGTTCAGCGTCAGGTTGTTATCCGTCGAGACAATGGCCGCGCCGTTCTCGTTGGTCACATTTTCTGACGTCACGGTCACATCGCCGCCCGCCACCAGGGTGGAGTTTGAACCGTTTTCGCTGCCGCTGTTGAGCAGGGAATTTGCCGCGACGGTTAACGCACCGTCAACGGCCTGAATCACCCCGCCGGAGAGGTTAGTCAGCACGCCAACGGCGTTCAGCACCGTGTTCATGCTGGCCGTGATCACCGCCTGGTGGGAGTTGGTCAGGGAATCCACATCCTCGATCGTCAGGTTACGCAGGGCCATGAGCACATGGTCGCTCCCGTCGTTCACCAGGCTTCGGATATTGCGGATAATCAGGTCGGTGCCCGCCTGCACCACGCCGTTATTGTGCAGCGTGTCGCCGTTCTGCACGGTAATGCTGCCGTCGCTGAGGATCACCGAGGCATTGTTCAGCGTATTCACGCCGTCCAGGGTCATGTTGCCCGAGGCGAGGATCGCCGCGTCAGTACTGTTGTTCAGCGTACCCACGTCCTTGATGCTGAGGGCATGCTCAGACTGGATCACCGCGCTGTTGCTGTTGTTGAGCGTATGCACCGTGTCGATCGTCACGCTGCCGCTGCCGACCATTGCGGCGCTGTTCGTGTTCGAGACGTTGGTGATATTCAGCATCGCCAGCGCACCGTCTGCCACCAGCTGTGACGCATCGTTGGTGAGGGTGCCAATGTTGGACAGGGTGAGATTGCCGCTGCTGTAGACAGTGGCATCGC
Organism: Enterobacter sp. V87_3; assembly: GCF_029967835.1. NCBI lineage: Bacteria > Pseudomonadati > Pseudomonadota > Gammaproteobacteria > Enterobacterales > Enterobacteriaceae > Enterobacter > Enterobacter sp. V87_3. The sequence goes on from NZ_JASCAM010000028.1 coordinate 5,498, forward strand.
GGGTGTTCGTCAGCGTGCCGATGTGATCCAGCAGGATGGACGTTGCCTGAATGCCGGAGGCCGTGTTGGTCAGCGTTGTCGCGCCGGACAGATCCATCGCCCCGTTGGCGAGCAGAACGGCATCGCCCGTGTTGCTGAGCGTCGCCATGTTGGTCAGGGAAATGTTTTCCCCCTGAATCCGGCTGTTGTCGTTGGTCAGAGCGGTCGTATGCGCGCCGTCCAGTGCGAGGTTTTCGCCCGCCAGGATCGCGCCGCCGTGGGTGTTGTTCAGCTGCTTGCTGACGTTCAGCGCGATATCGCCCGCTGCGCTCAGGGTGCCGCCGTTGTTATTCAGCTTCGCCGCCTTCACCTGCGCTTTTGTCTGGCGTTCAGCGTACCGCTGTTTTCAAGCGTCGCGTCGGCGTTGGAGGCGGTCAGGGTAACGTTTTTCCCCTCGATCTTGCCCTGGTTCTTGATGGATTTACCGCTGGCTGCGAGGGTGACATCTTTTTCGTTGCTGATGATGTTTCCGCTGTTGTCGACGTCGCCGCCCACGTTCAGGCTGACGGTCGCCGCATCACCCACGAGGGTGCCGCTGTTGGTGACATTGCCCGTCGTGGTGATCTGCAGTGCGTCACGGGTCGCCCCGATGTTTCCACGGTTGTTCAGCGCGCTGGCGTTCATCACCAGCCGTTTTTCCGCGAAGATGCGGCCATTGTTGTCCAGGTTCCCGACGCGCAGCGTCTGGTTGTTGGACGCGTAAAGCACGCCGTCATTTTTCAGTGAGCCGGACGCAATCGTCAGGTCACCCGTCGCGCTGACGGAACCGCTGTTCACAAAGGCCTCTTTCAGGGTGAACTGCAGGGTGCCTTTTTTCGCCAGGACGCTACCGCCGCTGTTATTCATGCTGCCTGCGGTAATCTGCACATCACCGCTGTGGCTGGTCACCTGCGTATCCGAGATCAGCGAGGCAAACGGCACTTCAGCGCCGTTGACCTTCACGACGAAATCGCCGTTTTTCAGCGTCACTACGCCGCCAGCAATGACCTTACCGTTGGCGTCCAGCGCCTGCAGTTTGCCGTTCAGGGTATACTGGCCCGCCACGTTAATCTGAATCGCCGGAACGGTAGTGGTGGTGTTGTTGGTCACCAGCGAGGCGGCGTTTTGCACCAGCGAGCTGGCATCAATGCGGATTTTACCGGTTGAGGCGATCACGTCATTATTCAGCGTGATGCCCGCCAGGGCGTTCATGATAATGTCGTTTTTCGCCTGAACGCCGGAAGTGGACTTGTTCAGGGTGATATTCTTGCCGGAGAGCGACAGGTTCTTCTCGCTCGACAGGCTGGCGAGCGTAATGTCGCCATCCGCGCTGATGTCCAGGTCGCTGCTGGCGATAATGCCGCCAGCATGGCGGACGCCCGCGCCGGATTCGGTGCTGATCAGCTGGATCTTGCCGCCGTACATGGAGCCAAGCGCGCTACCGTCGATAGCAACGGCCGGACCCCGCCCGTCGCCTTTGTTACGCACGGTGTGGCTACGGGTCGCAAGATCGTAATCGTTCTGGCCCGCCAGCACTTTGATGTCTGCTTTACCGGCAATTTCGCCTTCCAGCTGCGCGCTGCGGCTTACGATGTCGAAGTAGCCCAGCCCGTCGGTATTAATGCCCTGACCGGTAACGGATACCGCCCCTTTTTCGACTGCCAGCTTATAGGAACCGTCGTTATTTGCCTGCACCTTACCGGTGCTGAGGGTCAGGCTGTTGGCATTGATGGTGGTTGCGCCGTTCACGCTAATGCCGTTTTCGTTGGCAATGATGATGTCAGCCTTTTTACCGAAAACTTCCATCGTGCCGTTAATGTAGGACGCTTTCGCGCCCGTCACTTCGCTGATAATGGCGCTGGCTTCGTGCTGCAGCTGGGCGTTTTTTACCGCATAGCCGCCAATTTTCGTCACGCCGTCCTGCATGCTGTTGTTAAAGATCATCCCCTGTTTTTCAACGTTAAACTCGTTGAATTTATTCATGGAGATGCCTTTCGCATTAGGATCGGCAATATTGACCACCGGCGTACCGTTGGCCGCCTGGCCCATGGTCGGGCCTTTAGCCTGACGATTATCAGGCGTTGTTGCCGCATCGGCGGTGGCCGAGAAAATGCCTGCCAAAGACAGATATAAAGGACAGAGCCGCTTATGCAAATTGCGCGTGGTTATTTTTCCGCTGCGTGTGTTTTTGTTTTTCATTATTCTTCCCTTTGTTAGAAGTTAATTTCCGTTTTGTAATAAACCACCGTGTTATCGATGGTTTCTTCTTCCATTGAGTCTGGTTTTTTAACGGGCCACCCTGCCATCACGTAGGAAGAGAAATGGCTGCCAGTGGCTTTAACACCCACGGATGCGCCCATCATGAATTGGCTGTCGCAGACATTGACGCCTTTCGGGCAATTATCTTTTGTAAAGCCAAAGTCGTAGCCAATATAAGGCGTCAGCTGGTAAATACCGGCCAGCCCAATATCGAAAGGAAACTGCAGGCTGTTGGCAATCCATGCGCCGTTGTCGCTCATCACGTTGTCGTCTTTGAAACCACGAACGGTGTATTCATCGCCGATAGTGACCTTGGCATCACTCACCAGCACATCCGGCGTGTACTGAAAACCGCTGTTCAGCTCATAGGTCATGCCGAGTCTGCCGAACTTGGCGAGCGGGCGCGTCCAGGAGGCAATACCGTTGTACTTCATGTAATCGACGTCGAAACCTTCCAGGTCTTTATCGCCATCGCGGGCGGAACCAAACCACGGCACCGCCGCGGTGACGCTCAGATCGCCATAGAACCAGCCGCCGCCCATTGCGCCAACGTAGGTCAGGCCCGACGCCAGCGAGGTGTAGGTTTTTGAGCTAACGTCGATGCGCGCGTTTTCGATGCCGTTGTAGTTATCCCGGCGTTCGACCTTCATCCATGCGCTGGTTTTACCCGTTGCGCCACGCACCAGCATGCGGCTAATGCGCAGGGATGCACGTTCGGAGGTACCATCGGAATCGTAAATGCCGAAACCGCCGTCGATGCCTTTTTCGTATTCAGATTTGTAATAGCTGGTATCAAAACCCCAATAGCCCAGCGGCACGCTGTAGCTAAATGACCAGGAGTCCTGCTTATCATTCGTATTTTTCAGGTCGTTCCAGGAGTAATACGCATTAAAGATGTCGTTCAACCCGGCAATATTCTTTGCCGTCAGGCTGCCGTAATATTGCTGCCAGCCGTCTGATTTATTCCCGGAGTTATTTAACCCCGCCGCCGCGTCAAGCGGGAATGAGGGCTGACGAATCAGGTTAAGATCGGAATAACCATTAATGATTGAGGGCTCGACGTGAATATTATCCCCCTGCGATACCCGCATCAGGTTCTCAACCATCTGGTCGACATCCTGCATATTCAGGATCTTGTCTTTGGCAAACGGGTAGGCGGTAAAAAGACGCGTGCTATCACGCAGGCCCGGTGCCTGGCCGTTAACCTTGAAAGCGTTGATCTTTCCCCACAGCACGCGAAGCTTGAGCGTACCGCTCTTGATGTTGCCGGGATCGATGCTGATCAGGGTGGTGGCATAGCCACGGGAAATATAAAAATCCGTTAACTCTTTCACTAAGGTGAAAATGTCAGATTTACCCAGATCTTTACCCAGATAGCGCTGGACGATCTCCTCGCGCTGCGGCGAACCGTCGAACAGGTGATCGTCGAGGATCTCGATGTGGGTTACATTGAACTTCCACGATGAGTCAGCCGGCAGGCCGGACTCCGCGTCTTCTCCACGACTGGCGCGCTGTTGTTGCAGCAACGCTTCCGTTCTTTTCGCCTCTTCAATCAGATACTGGTTGCTCTGCCGCTCCAGGCGGTCAAGCTCCTGCTTGTTCTGAACAGAGGGCAGCGTGGCGGCATGGGCCACCTGCAGTAAAGGCAGTAAGAACAGGACTTTTTTCATTTTAAAATGACAACGCATCTCTCTCTCCCTGAGCGTTATTTAATGCGAACGGTGTATTGAACGGCGCCGACAACTCTGCCGGGGGTGAGGGCGGTCTTACGATCGACCCCACTGCCAACGTAGATTTGTGCCTGATAGTTTTTGGTGAGCGTGGAGGCGGTATAGATCTTCTCATTACCCAGCGAGATCGCGGATCCGTACTTCTCAAAAAGGCGAATACTAAAATTGCTTGCATAACCGTCGCCGCTTTCAACGCCGATCACGCCGGACAACGCGCCTAATGGGGTGTTAATTAAGGAGTTGAAGGTGATGCCAATATCTTCCGTGGAAGGGCAGCCCACGGTGATACTGAAATCTTTTTTAACACCCTGAAAACTGTCGTTGTTTTGAAAATCGGCGATGTTATAAGTGCCCAAATCGATGTTTGTTGCCGAGGGGTAGATTGTGCACGCGGCGGTAATCACCTTAATGGCAACACCAAAGTTGATGGCCATAATCGGCAGTTTTTCGCTCGCATCGGCGGTCGGGATCACCATTGCTTCAGCCACCTTACCGGCTGGAATGATGTATTCCCCTTCAGGCATCGCGCCGGTCTGGACCATTTCCACCAGCACCGTGCTGTTTCTCACCCCACAGCCGGTGGAGCACGTGGTCGGCGAACCCGAGTTACCCGGCAGCCAGGAAGATTCGGTCTGCGTAGGCCAGCGCATGCGAATGCCAATCCCCGGGATTTCGGTGTTATAGACATGATCAAGCTGCGAACGGATATAGCTTCGCGAGTAGCTTGAATGCCATGAGGATTGTGTGGAGGCGTCACAGGTGTAGCTAACGTCCGGCACCTGGTAGGACTTGCTCCATAAAACTTTGCCGACCTCACGCTGCTTAATGACGTTAAGCGTGATGTCGTCCATGATATTGAGCGTCGCCAGAGGGGACGTGCGGGTGCACAACGCCGCATAGGCGCTGGTGCATGTTAAAGATAAAAACGCCGTGGATAAAAGAATCAGCGCAGCCGTAAAGATCCGTCTCATGGTGTTGCCCCGTTATTGATGCAGGTAATTTCAGTAGCCTTAAACGCCTCTTCCTCGGATGGCTGATCCTCAGCGCCTTGTTTCACATAACGCGCAACGCACTGTGCGGGCTGTTTATTTTTCTTCCACTGGAGGGTGAAGTCGTTTTGGCCTTCCTTGAGCGACACCATCGCCACGCCGTTTTGTCCGACCATGCCGATGGCGTTGTGCGATGCATCCAGCACCGACGCACCGAAGGGGATCACCTCCCCGGAAGGGTGCACAAAGCGCACAAAGCTCTGGCTATTGGCCTGGGTGTCCATTTTGATCAGCACGGCCGCGCCGGAGGTAGGCACGATGGTTCGGCGGGTATCGTCTACCTCGACGGTATAGGCGGTGCCTTTCGGGTCGGCGTATACCTCGTTGTACTTGTAAGGCACCAGATACCCGACAATGCCGTAGCCGTTGTCTTTGATGACGGCCTGGGAATCCGGGTAGATGCGGGAGCCTTCTGCGCCTTTTGCTTCTACGATGCCGATGGTGTCTGCCAGGGTCGGCACAAAGTTGATGCCGCCTTCATGCACCACCACGCCGCCGTTCAGGTTGACCCCACCCATAAAGGAATCCCGGGACTGGCTGTAGGTCATCCCGCCCGAGGCGCTTTCGCCCGTGTAGGAGAGGTTCATGCCGAAGTTGGTTTCCGGCGTGTTGGACTGGCTGAAATAGCCGCCAAAGCCAAACTGCGAGCGTTCCCCGGCGGAGCCGTTCAGCGAGGTACGGAAGTTAGCTTCATCGCTGTTATAGCTAAAGTTCGCTCCCAGGCGAGCCTGCTTCTCGTAGTGGTGGCCGAGTGGCATACTCATGTTCAGATAGAGCGTATCTTCGTGGCCGCCATCGTCGTTATTGGTCCGGCCAAGGGAGATCCCCCAGGTCGTGATGCCAAACTGGTTGTTGTAGCCCAGCACGAAGTTCGACTTTTCATTCCGGCCCTGCTCGTTGTTCCAGACGTTGCCCACAAAACCGCTGACGTAGAAGCTTCCCCAACCGGCGGGAAGCGTCTGGTTGATGTTGGCTTCCAGGCGCTCGCGATAGCGTTCCGGGAGATAGTCATCCTCATCGGCTTCAATCGAGCGCTTCAGGCTGACCGCATCGCTCAGGGAGTAGAAGTTCGCGCTGGAGTAGCGATAGCCAATCAGGCTGAAGTTCGTCCCGGTGGTCGGGAGCGTCTTCGCCAGGCTAATGCGCAGGCTCATATTGCAGAAGGTGCCGCAGTCGGCGGTGTCCGGCTGTCCCTCGAAGCGGGTAAAGGAGCGCGTCACGTCCACGCCTAGCGCGCCCAATCGGGTGTTAATCGCAAAACCGGTCATCAGCGACGAGTAGTCGCCTTCAAACGCGCTCTGCCCGCCAACGTATCCGGTAAAGTTATTGAATAAGCCGTACTGATACGTGCCCTCAACCGCTTTCGGGTCCTCTTTCAGCCAGGTATCGCGAATTTCACCGGCGGCCACAGAGTAGCGAGAGTAACCTTCGCGCAGCAGCTGCGGCACGCTGGAGTAGGGGACCACGAAGTAGGTCTCTTTACCGTTGGTCTCTTTTACGGTGACCTCAAGATCGCCGTTATAGCCGGCCGCATAGAGATCGCTGATGGCGAACTCCCCTGGCGGCACCACCTTTTCATACAGAGTGTTGCCAGCCTGCTTGATGGTCACCGTGGCATTGCTGTTGGCGATGCCGCGCACCACCGGAGCATAGTTGCGGACGGAGTCGGGAAGCATGCGATCGTCCGTGGCGAGACGAACGCCACGCAGGGCAGTGGTGTCGAAAAAATCCCCAGTGGTATTCATATCGCCCAGCACAATCTGCGATTGCAGCGGCGCAATCGCCCGCTCTGCATAGGCCTGGATATGCTGCACGCCGGTATTTTCAGTGTCGCTGCCGGAACTCAGGCTGTCGTAAGTCGTAAAGCGCCATGCCCCCAGCGCAAGGGTGTTGTGCAAATTGCTGTAGAGATAGGTCGCGTTATCCTGCGTGGGGCGATAACGTGAACTGGTGGCGCTCAGCGTATAGGAGGACATCAGCGCCGGCACGCCGTTATCCCATAACTCCGGGCTCACGTAACCCGCAGGCGTGTTAAGCAGCATCGCCTGGGGAATAGTGACATCCAGCTGTTCTTCTACAGCGTTATAATTAACCGTCGCGCCTTTAATCAGCTCAGGAAGAATAATGCAGCTATTCTGCTTCCAGTCAGGGGGAAGTTTTGATGTGTCGACGTCAAAGCGGACGACCATTTCGGGCGTCATGCAGGCGTTAAATCCCTGCTCATTATTTGCCGCCACAAAGGTGACGGACCAGGTATCAACAGGCTTGAGATTGCTATATACCTCAAGCGTATATTTACCCGGCTGTATTTTTTCTACGCCGTCAAATTGCGTCAGATCGATTCCGCTATCGTAATACTTCATAAACCCATGAGAAAATGTCATCGGCTTACTGGTATCACTGGCAAAAACTGTGGATGGTGCGCTTGTCACCGAAATGACAAAGCCACTCACCACCCAGAGAGTGTAAGTTTTTTTGAAAAACATCGACATATCACCGTCCTGGTCAATATCCTTGCTAATCAGAAGTTATACGTGCGCTTAATATAGGCACCCAGATCGGTAATATAATTGTATTGGAATGTCCCTTTTCCCTGCACGGCATTAACCTGCGGGAAGTGATACACCATCGTGCTATATGGCGCGATCATCTCTCCATCAATCATGACATCTTTGCCCTGAGCATCTTTGAGCCAGACATTCGTCATGCTTACATGGAAAGGAGAATTATTTGTTCCAACGACGTCATAACCTTTGGCCGTTTTTTTCAATTGCCAGGTTAATTCGTCCGCCGCTTTCATCGGGTTACCCTTCAGGCCAACCGGACGATAGAAAAATTTAATCAGCGTTCTGAACGCCATTTTTAGCTGATTTTTATCCGCGTCTTCTGCCATTTCAGGTGGAATATCCAGGACGTTGAGCCACAGTACCGTCTCACGATCTTTTGGATATTTCGCCGCTGCGCCTTCCGTCTGGAATATGCGGAACACTTTCCCCTTTTGGCCGTTAATTCTGGCCGCCGGTGGGGTGATAAAGAAAGGCACATCTTCTTTGGCGATGCCGTCAGTCTTATCGGTGCTGGAAAGCCACACCTGAACCAGTTCGGGCGTTTTGCTGACGTTGTTAATACGAATCGTTTGTTCTTTCTCCCCGGCGTTAAATGCCACACGGGTCGTCATAATTTGAATCGTTGCACTGGCCGCAAAGGAAAAGGCCAGCGTCGTCATGAATACAGAAGATATAACAAGTTTTTTTAACATCTGGCCTAATCCTTTAGGTATTACTCTCAGCGGGTATGCCCGCTAAATGCGCGATTACTGATATTTAATGGAGTACACAACGTCGGTAGATACCTGACCGGCAGTAGATGCCCCGCCCGTCGCGACATATTGTGCCCAGTAATCAAAGCGAGCCGTATTACCGGAAACCGTAACGGTTTTAGCGTTATTGTTTGCGGTATTCAGGTTCAGAATGGCTTTTGAAGAATCCAGTAAACCAACCTGAACTTTCTCCGCACCGCCTGACGCTTTCGCCACGGTATTCTTCAGGTTACCGGTGGTGGCATCAATATTGGTGCTTTGTGCCAGTTCGAAAAATACGTTGGCAATTTTGCCATTGGTGCAGTTTGCGCCGCTTAAGGTAATGTGGAATGGTGTGTCGCCTGCGCGCTGTCCATCCGTTGCAAGCGCGGTTGCACTAATAGAAGGTAAATGAACGGTAAAATCAGGGGTAGAAGATTCACCCTGTGCGTCGCCGCCGGTAATAGTACAGGTGGCGTCGCTGATAGTACCTTCAAAAGTAATAGTGCCATCTTCTGCTGCCGCGGCGGTACCGATGGTTGAAAGAACGGCCAGGATTGCCAGCTTAGACAACTTATTCATAAAAATATCCATATCATGTCATTGGGGGGGGTATTGTATATAGGTCATATCCTCCACCGCTATCGTCCAGGCCTAAATATATTCCTAGTTTTAAAATGATATATTTATTAAATTTATGAATTAAGTTTTGCTTCGGACGTTTAAGCACAAATGATGTGAATAAATGGCTGGCTTTAGAAAATATAAATTATAAAAATGAATTTTATTTGTATGGTGAATATTTTGGGGCCGTATAAGTCTGGTGACACGATTGATTTCTGTTTTGAAAAGTGAGCTTGAATCTTCACCTTCCAGAGGCTAGCATTAGGCAAAAGCAGTAAGGACATCAATCCCTTCCTCGTCGGGTTTAACGACGCGGAGGGGATTTTTTTTCATCTGTATCTAATGCAACGACTTTAAAAGAGGTCAGTACATGAGCACTTTAGGTCATCAGTACGATAACTCCCTGGTATCTAACGCGTTTGGTTTTTTACGTTTACCAATGAACTTCCAGCCGTACGACAGCGACGCTGACTGGGTCATCACCGGCGTTCCATTCGACATGGCAACCTCCGGTCGTGCCGGTGGCCGTCACGGTCCGGCGGCAATTCGTCAGGTATCCACTAACCTGGCCTGGGAGCACAACCGTTTCCCGTGGAACTTCGACATGCGCGAGCGCCTGAACGTGGTGGACTGCGGCGATCTGGTGTATGCCTTTGGTGACGCGCGTGAGATGAGCGAAAAGCTGCAGGCCCATGCCGAGAAGCTGCTGGCTGCCGGTAAGCGCATGCTCTCCTTCGGCGGCGACCACTTCGTAACCCTGCCGCTGCTGCGCGCCCACGCCAAACACTTCGGTAAAATGGCGCTGGTGCACTTCGATGCGCATACCGACACCTACGCGAACGGCTGTGAATTCGATCATGGCACCATGTTCTTCACCGCGCCGAAAGAAGGGTTGATCGACCCGAACCATTCCGTGCAGATCGGTATCCGTACCGAGTTCGACAAAGACAACGGTTTCACCGTGCTGGATGCCTGCCAGGTGAACGATCGCGGCGTGGACGACATCATCGCCCAGGTGAAGCAGATCGTTGGTGATATGCCGGTGTACCTGACCTTTGATATCGACTGTCTGGATCCGGCGTTTGCACCGGGTACCGGTACGCCGGTCATCGGCGGGCTGACCTCCGACCGTGCCATCAAGCTGGTGCGCGGCCTGAAAGATCTGAACATCGTGGGCATGGACGTGGTGGAAGTTGCACCGGCATACGATCAGTCCGAGATCACCGCGCTGGCCGCGGCGACCCTGGCGCTGGAAATGCTTTACATCCAGGCCGCGAAAAAAGGCGAATAACCTTTACGCACTGACTGCTGCTGCGCGACGCATGCGCAGCAGCAACACGCCGCCCGCCAGCAGGGTGATCGCCTGCGACACGACCAGCACCGAAAAACCCGAGCTGACCGACCCCATCGATTTCATTACCATCCCCATCAGCAGCGGAATAAAAGCGGCGCAGAGATTACCGATGCCATTAATAATGCCGTACGCGCTGCCGACCGCCTCGCGCGCCGCGTGATGCTGGATCACCGCAGGAATGGCTGCCCCCTGAAGCCCCCAGAAGATATTTGCCGAGAGCATAAACAGCGCAAGCCACACCGGCTGGTGGCTCAGCATCAGCGCGATGACCGACAACGCCGTCAGCAAGCCACCCACCACAAACAGCACCGGGGCCTGCTCCGGGCGCATTTTATCGAGCAGCACGCCGCCGAGAAATTTTGAGCCAAGGCTTAACAGGAAGGGGACCGCGGCAAGCAGCCCGGTCGCGTGCAGCGAGAAGTGATGCTCATCGCGCAGCCAGGCGGGGAGCCATGCGCTGCTGCCCCAGAGATAGCTCAGCGTGGCGATTTCAACCAGCAGGATCAGGCCAAGCAGCGGGGTTTGCCAGGCGAGCGTAAAAGTCTGCATAAAACCCGGTTTTTGGATGGCCTTCACCTCACGCGGCGCGGGCAGAAAACGCCAGACCGCGCCGCCGCCCAGCACCAGGTTGATTGCCGCCAGCGCGTAAAACGATCCGGCCCAGCCGAGGTGCGCCATCAGCCAGGTGACCAGCGGAAAACCGATCGCCAGCCCCAGCGAAACGCCCAGGGCGGTCACGGCGTTGGGTTTGCCGATCGCCTCTGCACAGAAGTTATCGCTAATAAAGCGCGTTTTCAGTGAAAAGAGCGGCCCTTCGGCAACCCCTAAAATCACGCGCGCGATGAGCATTCCCATCAGCGATCCGAGCAACGGTGAAATGGCACACACCGCAGCCCAGATGGCAATGCTGACCAACAAACCCTGCCGATAATGCAGTTTGCTTTCGATAACCGGCGTTAAGAGTAACGCGGAGAAACCATAGCCCAGGAGAAAGCACGTCATCAGCATTCCCTGTAACATTCTGTTTTCATTTAACTGAAAGTATTCGGCAAATTCCGGGTTTAAAATCATCACCGAAATATTTACCCTGTCGACATACGAAATAATAATCAGCAATAACAATGCCATCGTACCTTGCCATCTTGCCGTCATCATGCCCGCCTTATGAATTGATTTTTTATTAAAGTGATTGTCACGCAGGTAAAATGGTTCACCAGTGAAACTCGTTGTTTATAAACAGTAAATTAAAAATTCGTTTCACGGGTGAAACACCGGGGTTATCCCTTTTATTTATTTCTAATGATCAAAGATAAAATAAGTCAATATCTTTCAGAGAACATTTCCTCCCATCACTAAAACGTATTCCCTCACGCCTGAATAATGAAAATTTCATATCGCTGCATTTTTTCGTGATCCTTTGCACACTTAGTTAATTAATTGCCATTTGGTTAACAAATTCGTCACATTGGCGCTTGACGAAAGATTCATCGCTTTTATATTGACCGTATTAAATAAGAAACAGAGTTTCATATATGAAACAAAAGCCTGGAGGATCGTGATGAGCTGGATAGGCGTATGTGACGCAGAACAAGTACAGGAAGATTTCCCATTTAGCGGCAACGTCGAGGGTAAAGAGATCGGCGTTTATTTAATTGACGGTGAATATTACGCGCTGGAAGACGTATGTCCGCACGCTTACGCGCTGCTGAGCCAGGGCTTTGTGGAAGACGGCAAAGTGGAGTGCCCGCTGCATGAGGCGGTTTTTGACGTCAAAACCGGCCAGTGCCTGCACGGCCCCGGCGGTCGCAACCTCAACCGCTACCCGGTTCGGGTCTTTGAAAACCAAATCCAGATTACCTTTGTCGAGGAGACCGTGGCATGAGCGAGACCCTGAACTTTAACCCGGCGTTGCCGGAAAGCCGCCAGTTTACCCCTCCGGCAGAGGGCGGTAACGGCGCGATCCACAAGCCGGGTGAATACCAGAACCTAATCTGGCAGACCCGCAGTCGCGAGCCGGAAAACTGGGAGCTCCACCTTATCGCCACCCTGGAAGAATTGTTTGAGCAGGGCGCGGAAACCCTGCCGGAGCTGGTGAACGGCCTGAACGCCGTCCGCCTGCACGACCAGCAGGGCGAGCCCTGGAGCGAGAACAGCTTCCAGGCATTCTTACAGGTTAACGGCTACTGAGGACAACGCGATGACGACTCCCGTACAACACTATCTTGATAAAGGTCTGCGCGGCCTCTGGTATCCGGTTCTGGCGAGCTGGGAAGTGCAGTCTGCGCCGGTGGGCATTACCCGCCTCGGCGAGCAGATTGTGGTCTGGCGTAACAAAGACGGCCAGGTACAGGCGCTGGAAGATCGCTGTCCCCACCGCGGCGCACGGCTGTCGATGGGCTGGAATCTCGGCGACCGCATCGCCTGCTGGTATCACGGCGTGGAAGTGGCGGGTAACGGCGAGGTGAAAGATGTGCCTGCGGTGGACAAATGCCCGCTGGTCGGCCAGCAGTGCGTGCGCAGCTATAACGTGCAGGAGGCACACGGGGCCATCTTCCTGTGGTTCGGCGTTACCGCAGACCAGCAGCCGGACGAGCTGAGCTTCCCGGATGAACTCGCCGACACCGACAATTTCAGCAACTTCCTCTGCACCGCCGGGTGGAAATGCAACTACCAGTACGCGCTGGAAAACGTGATGGACCCGATGCACGGTACCTATCTGCACTCGTCGTCGCACTCGATGGCGGAAGGGGACCGCAAGGCGGACATGGTGCTGCAGCCGACCAAAACCGGCTTCATCTTTGAGAAAAAAGGGCAGAGCGGCATCAACTTCGACTGGGTGGAGCTGGGCAACAGTGGCACCTGCTGGATGCGCCTGTCCATTCCTTATAAGAAGCGTTTCGGGCCGGGCGGCCACTTCTTCATCGTCGGCATGGTGGTGCCGGAAGATAACGACAACTGCCGCGTCTTCTTCTGGCGTATCCGCCGGGTGCAGGGCTGGCAGCGCGACATGTGGCGCTTCATGTACCGCAACCGCCTGGAGAAACTGCACTGGGAAGTCCTCGAGCAGGACCGCGTGGTGCTCGAAAGCCTCGCCCCGAACGCCCGCGAGCATGAATACCTGTACCAGCACGACGTCGGTCTCTCCCGCCTGCGCCGTATGATGCAAAAGGCGGCGAAAGAGCAGCTGGCGATGCGTGAAGAACAGCAGGGAGCCGCCTGATGAACGGCCTGCTGAACGGGAAGCGCATCGTCGTGACCGGTGCCGCGCGCGGCCTGGGCTATCACTTCGCCAAAGCCTGCGCGGAGCAGGGGGCGGCGGTGGTGATGTGCGACATCCTGAAAGGCGAGCTGGCCGAAAGCGCGCACGGGCTGCGTGAGCAGGGCTACGCGATCGAATCCCACATTATCGATCTGGCCGATCCGCACGCCATTGAGCAGGTATTCAGCGCCATCGGCGAGCAGGGCCAGATTGACGGGCTGGTGAATAACGCGGCCATGGCGACCGGCGTGGGGGGCAAAAACATGCTCGATTACGATCCGGATCTCTGGGATCGGGTGATGAGCGTGAACGTCAAGGGCACCTGGCTGGTGACGCGCGCCGCCGTGCCGCTGCTGCGCGAGGGGGCCGGGATTGTGAACGTCGCTTCCGACACCGCGCTGTGGGGCGCGCCGCGCCTGATGGCCTATGTCGCCAGCAAGGGCGCGGTGATTGCCATGACCCGCTCGATGGCCCGTGAGCTGGGTGAAAAACGTATCCGCATCAATGCCATCGCGCCGGGGCTAACCCGCGTCGAGGCGACCGAGTATGTGCCCGCCGAACGCCATCAGCTGTACGAAAATGGCCGCGCGTTAACCGGCGCGCAGCAGCCGGACGATGTGACGGGCAGCGTGGTCTGGCTGTTAAGCGATCTGTCGCGGTTCATTACCGGGCAGCTGATTCCGGTCAACGGCGGTTTTGTCTTTAACTGAGGCCTGATGAATATGGAAAACGATCGTGAAGTGAAGTATCTCGTGCCGGGGCTGGAGCGCGGTCTCCAGCTGCTGTTGGCCTTCGGCGAGCAGCACCGCGATCTGACCTTTGCCGAGCTGCACCGGCTGGTGGACATGCCAAAAGCCACCGCCTACCGCGTGGTGCAGACGCTGGAATACATGGGCTTTCTGGAGCGCAACGCGCGCACCAATACTTTCTCGCTCGGCATGAACGTGCTGCGCCTGGGCTTTGAATACATCGCCTCGCTGGATGTGGCCCAGGTCGGCCAGCCGGTTATCGAACAGTTGCGCGACGTCAGCCAGTGCAGCAGCCATCTGGCGATCCGCGACGGGCGCGACATCATCTACGTCGCCCGCGTCAGCGCTGCCGGTTCGCGCATCAACCAGGTGAGCATTGGCACCCGCCTGCCGGTGCACTGCACCTCGCTTGGCCGCATGCTGCTGACCGACATTTCGCGCGCTGACTTTGAACACCTGTTCCCGCATGAGCGCCTGCCGGGCAACACGCCGGGGCAGCTTTATGACCGCGAAGCGCTGTGGCAGATGGTGCAGCAGGACAAAGCCCGCGGGTTTGTCATCGGCGAATCTTTCTTCCGTCACGGTATCTCCTCCATCGTCTATCCGGTGTATGACCGCAGTGGACGGGTGGCGGCGGTGGTCAGCATTCTGGTGCCGTCGGAGGAGATCCCCCAGCCCGACCGCGAGCGCCTGCAAAACGAGGTCCGTCTGGCGGCGGATAAAATCTCTGGCTTCTTAGGGTATTTGTCACAGGCCAGTTAAATCAGTGAGTTAACGTCAGGCGCTTTGCTGCGTCGGGCATGTTTTACGCCCAATTTGGGCCAGATGAGGCAACGAACGATGAGTGTAACCGGAATTGAAAAGCTGGAATTTGGCGTCGACAACCTGACGCACTGCGCCAAATTCATGCGTGATTTTGGCCTGACGGGCGATGCCAGCGGCCAGCGTTTTACCACCCTGAGCGGTGCGCGCGTCGAGCTAAACCCGATTGACAGCCCCGACCTGCCGCCGGCGTTTGAAGCGGGCAACACCCTGCGCCGCATGACCTGGGCGGTGACAACTCAGGACGAGCTGGATGCCTTGCGCCCGACGCTGGCGCAGCAGCCCGGTTTTCGCCAGGTGGGCGATGCGCTGGAGTGCCGCGATCCGAACGGCATGACCCTGCGCGTACAGGTGAGCCAGCAGGTGCCGGTTGAGCTGAACGTCGAGCCGATTAACCAGTGGGGCGACGCCCGCCGCATCGACACGCCAAGCCCGGTGTATGACCGCGCCCAGCCGATCAACGTCGGCCACGTGGTGTTCTTCGTCGAGGAGCTGGCGGCGGTAGAACAGTTCTACCGCGAGGTGCTCGGCTTCCAGGTTTCCGACCGCTACATCAACCGCGCCGTGTTCCTGCGCTGTGGCCCGCGCGGCGGCCATCACAATCTGTTCCTGCTTCAGCTACCGAACCGCAAGCGCGGCCTGAACCACGTCGCCTTTACCGTGCGCGACATTCACGAGGTGATCGGCGGCGGCATTGCGATGAATAAAAACGACTGGAGCACCTTTATCGGGCCGGGCCGCCATCCGGTGTCGTCTGCCTACTTCTGGTACGTCAACAGCCCGACCGGCGGCGCGTTTGAGTACTACACCAACGACGACTACCTGACCGAAAACTGGCAGCCGCGCGAGCTGGAGCACTCCCTGATCTCCTTCACCGAATGGGCGGTAGAGGGCGGGATTGACCATGACACGCGCCGCCAGCAGAAAAAGCCGGAGGCGGTATGACCTCGCGCATTGTCATCATCGGCGGCGGCCAGGCGGGCGGCTGGGCGGCGAAAACCCTGCGCGACGAGGGCTTCGACGGCGAGATTTGCGTGGTGGCGGAAGAGGAGTGGGATTTTTATGAACGCCCGCCGCTCTCGAAAGCCGCGTTGCTGGACGCCGATGCCGCACTGCCGCGCCTGTTTTCGGAAGACGCTCAGCAGGCGCTGAATCTGACCTGGTACCGCCCCTTGCGCGCCACGCAGATCGATCGCGCCGCGAAAAAGGTGCATTTAAGCAACGGCGAGCTTCTTAGTTACAACATCCTTTTAATTGCGACCGGTGGGCGGGCGCGTCTGCCGGGCGAGGCGTGGGGAAAACATCCGCAGGTCTACACCCTGCGCCACTGGCAGGACGCGCAGCGCCTGAAAACGCGTCTGGCGCAAAGCAACACCCTGGCGATTGTCGGCGGCGGCTGGATCGGCCTGGAGATTGCCGCCTCGGCGCGCAAAAGCGGCGTGGCGGTCACGCTGTTCGAGCAGCAGCCTGCCCTGTGCATGCGCTCGGTGAGCGGCGAGGTGTCCCGACAGCTGGAGCGGATCCACCGCGAGCAGGGCGTGGATATCCGCACCGGCTGCGGCGCGCTGGAGCTTGACGATCACCACGGTCTGCCGGTGATCCACTGCGATGGCAAACGCGAAACCTTCGATGTGGTAGTGGTGGGGATCGGCGTCGATCTGAACCTTGAGCTGGCCCGCGACGCCGGGCTGAACACCGACCGCGGGATCGTGGTCGACGCGCAGGGACGCACGTTGGATCCGGCCATCTTTGCCGCGGGCGATGTGGCGCAGCATCACCACTACGGGCTGTGTATCCAGTCGTGGGCCTTCGCCCAGAATCAGGCGGTGGCGACGGCGAAAGCGATGCTTAACCCCGACGCGCCGGGCTACGACGACGCGCCGTGGCTGTGGTCGGATCAATATCAGCACAACATTCAGATCCTCGGCATTCCGCAGCCTGGCGGCAAAACCGTCGTTCGTGATAACGCGCTGTTCTTCTCGCTGGACGACGGCGGAAGGTTGACGCAGCTGGTGGCCTTTAACGACGCGCGTACCGTCAAGCTGGCGAAGCGCTGGATGGCGGCGGGACGAGACTTGTCGGACGTGCCGCTGAGCGATCCGGCCTTTTCACTGATGTCACTGCGATAGCTAACCCGCACCCGTAGGGGGAGACATGACCACATTCGAGACCAACGCCGCGCCCGCAGAGGCGAGCGGCGAGGGGACCCGCACGCCTGAAAACGCGGTGCGCTGGGCTATCCCGCTGTCGCTGCTGGCCTGCGTACTGCTGGCGTTTTTCGACAAAATCAGTATCGCGGCGCTGTTTTCCGATGGCCATTTCCAGCAGGCGATGGGCATCGATTTCGACACCACGCGCCTCGGCATCCTGATGAGCGCTTTTCTGCTGAGCTACGGCTTTTCATCGGTCCTGCTCAGCGGGTTGGGGGACAAAATCCCGCCGCTGCGCCTGCTCACCGGCATGATGGCGGTGTGGTGCGTGCTGATGGTGGCGATGGGCTTCACCCATAACTACACGGTGATGATTGTCCTGCGCATTCTGCTGGGCATCGCCGAAGGGCCGCTGTTCCCGCTGGCGTTCGCCATCGTGCGCCATAACTTCCCGCAGCATCTGCAGGCGCGCGCCACCATGCTGTGGCTGCTCGGCACGCCGGTGGGGGCGGCAATTGGCTTCCCGCTCTCCCTCTGGCTGCTCAACACCTTCGGCTGGCAAAGCACCTTCTTTGTCATGGCGATGCTCACCGTGCCGGTGCTGATCTTCGTGCGCATTGGCCTGCGCGGTATTCGTCTCGACGTGAAGCCGACAACCGCGCAGGCGTCACGGGACGAGCGGCGTGCGGCCCGGCGCGAGCTGTTTGTCAGCCCGCACTTCTGGGTAATCTGCGTCTTTAACGTTGCGTTTCTCACCTACCTGTGGGGGATCAACGGCTGGCTGCCGGGCTACCTGATCAAGGGCAAGGGCATTCATCTGGAGCACGCGGGCTGGCTGTCGTCGATGCCGTTTATCGCCATGCTGGCGGGCGAGGTGATTGGCGCCTGGCTCTCGGACCGCGTCGATAAGCGTGCGGCGGCCTGTTTTATCTCCATGGCGGGCGCAGCCGTCGGGCTGACGGCGGTGATGCACCTTGATACACCCCTGACGATTATCGCGGCGATGAGCTTTAGCACCTTTATGTGGGGCACGGGCGCGCCGAACATTTTTGCCCTGCTGGCGAAGGCCACCCATCCCCGGGTGAGCGCGACGGCGGGCGGCATTTTCAACGGGCTGGGAAACTTTGCCGGGGCGCTGTCGCCCGCAGTGATGGGGGCGCTTATCGCCTTCACCCACAGCATGGATTCCGGGCTGATTTTTCTGGCGGTGATGGCGGCGGTGGGCTGCGTCCTGTTACTGCCGCTGCTGAGACGTTACTGAGGAGAGTGTCATGACTGATTCAACCGTAACTGCAAAACCGGGCGTTAAGCCTGAGCATCTGACCATGGAAGAGTGGGTCGAGTCGCGCATTGCGCGCTTTGAAGGCCGCAAGTATGACTGGAACGCCCTGAAGTTCCAGGCCGACTATGACCCGAAATACCGCCGCGCGCAGATGCGCTATATCGGCACCGGCGCAACCGGCGTGGCGAACGACACCAATACCGTTCAGGCCGACCACTTCACCTTCTCCACCATGGTATTGCCGTCGAAGTGCGAAGGGCCGCTGCACCTGCACGACGACGTGGAAGAGGTCTTCTTCATGCTCAAAGGGCAGATCACCCTGATGATTCAGGACGGCGACAACTACACCGAAACCGTACTGCGCGAGCGCGACCTGATCTCCGTTCCGCCGGGAATCTACCGCGGGCTGTTTAACCACGGCGAAGAAGAGGCGCTGATGTGCGTGATGCTGGGAACCAACAAGCCGGAAATCCCAACCTATCCGGCCGATCATCCGCTCTCTAAAGTGAAGCGCGGGTAAGGGGGCGGTATGACGGGCTTTCGCGAACAGGGAAGCGGCACTCCGCTGATGCTGCTGCACGGTATCAGCTCCGGCGCGGCCTCCTGGCATAAGCAGATGGCGCTGAGCGGTTTTCGCGTGCTGGCGTGGGACATGCCCGGTTATGGCGAAAGCCCAATGCTGGCGACCGAACGCGCGAACGCGGGCGATTACGCCGACGCGCTGGCAGCGATGCTCGATCGCGCGGGCGTCTGGCAGGCGGTGCTGGTCGGGCACTCGCTGGGGGCGCTGGTCGCCAGCGCCTTTGCCGCGAAATTTCCGCAACGCGTGCTGCATCTGGTGCTGGCGGACGCGGCGCAGGGCTACGGCCAGGCCGCGCCAGAGCAGCGCGAGCAGGTGTGGCGCAACCGCGAGCAGCAGATCGCGCTGGGCGGCGACATACTCGCCCAGACCCGCGCGGCGAAGCTGTTGCGCCCCGGCGCGCGCGTGGAGGACATCGCGACCGTTGCGACGGGCATGCGTGCCCTGCGCCCGGAAGGCTATCTCGCCGCCGCGTGGATGCTGGCGCACGACGATATACACGGCTGGCTGACGCGCTATTCGGGCACCTTTGAAGTCTGGTGCGGCGAGCAGGATGCCATCACCCAACCCGAGCTGGTGCAGGGGCTGGCGCTGCGCTACGGCATGCCTTTCACCGCCATTCCGCAGGCCGGACACGCCAGCTATCTCGATAACGCGGCGTTTTTTAATCAACAGCTTTTACGTATTCACCAGGAGGTAGGCGATGAATGCACACATTGACGGACGCGTAGCGGTAGTCACCGGCGGATCGTCCGGGATTGGTTTTGAAACGCTGCGCCTGCTGCTGGGCGAGGGGGCAAAAGTGGCTTTCTGTGGTCGCGATCCGGACCGGCTCGCCAGCGCGCACGCGGCGCTGCAAAACGACTACCCCGACGGGGAGATCTTCGCTTACCGCTGCGACGTGCTCAACGCCGATGAGGTGCAGGCTTTTGCGCAGGCGGTTCAGGCGCGCTTTGGCGCGGCGGATATGCTGATCAATAACGCCGGGCAGGGCTACGTGGCGCACTTCAACGACACCCCGCGCGAGGCGTGGCTGCACGAAGCCGAGCTGAAACTATTTGGGGTGATCAACCCGGTGCAGGCGTTTCAGCCTCTGCTGGAGCAGTCCGATATCGCCTCGATCACCTGCGTCAACTCCCTGCTGGCATTGCAGCCGGAGGAGCACATGATCGCCACCTCCGCCGCCCGCGCCGCGCTGCTGAACATGACGCTGACGCTCTCAAAGGAGCTGGTGGGCAAAGGTATTCGCGTCAACTCCATTTTGCTCGGCATGGTGGAGTCCGGCCAGTGGCAGCGCCGCTTTGAGAACCGGGCGGATAAAAGCCAGAGCTGGGCGGCGTGGACGGCGGATATTGCGCGCAAGCGAGGCATACCGATGGCGCGCCTCGGCAAGCCGCAGGAGCCTGCACAGGCGCTGCTGTTTCTCGCCTCGCCGCTGGCCTCGTTTACCACCGGTGCCGCGCTGGACGTTTCCGGCGGCTTCTGCCGTCACCTGTAAGGACGCATCATGAAAAAAATCATGTTAATTGGCTTTGGCGCGATGGCGCAGGCGGTAATTGAGCGCCTGCCTGATGGCGTCAGCATCGGCTGGATCGTGGCGCGCGAGGCTCACCACGAGGCCATTCGTGCGCAGTTCGGCGGTGCGGTGGCGGCGCTGGCCTCGCCAGTGGACTGCGCTGAAGCGCCCGACCTGGTACTGGAGTGCGCCAGCCAGCAGGCGGTGGCGCAGTACGGCGAAGAGATACTGCATCGCGGCTGGCATCTGGCCGTGATATCCACCGGCGCGCTGGCGGACAGCGCGCTGGAACAGCGTCTGCTCAGCGCGGGCGGAAAACTCACGCTGCTCTCCGGCGCGGTGGCGGGCATCGACGGGCTCTCCGCCGCCAAAGAGGGCGGCCTGGAGCGTGTGACCTATCGGTCGCGCAAAAGCCCAGCCAGCTGGCGCGGCAGCTACGCCGAGCAGCTTATCGATCTTAACGCGGTGTCGCAGGCGCAGGTGTTTTTTGAGGGCAGCGCCCGCGAGGCGGCGCGGCTGTTCCCGGCGAACGCCAACGTGGCGGCGACCGTGGCGCTCGGCGGCGTTGGGATGGATGACACCCGCGTGCAGCTGATGGTCGACCCGGCGACGACGCGCAACACCCACACGCTGCACGTCGAAGGGCTGTTTGGCGAGTTTCATCTGGAGCTGAGCGGCCTGCCGCTTGCCAGCAACCCCAAAACCTCCACCCTGGCAGCACTGAGCGCGGTGCGCGCCTGCCGCGAGCTGGCCCTGAGCTGAGGAGTCACGATGGACGATCTGAAGATTTTTATCGGTGGCCACTGGCGACACGGCGGCGGCAACCTGATGCAGAGCCAGTTCCCGGCGGACGGCTCAATCAACGCGACGCTTAACGCCGCAAGCCTGGACGATCTGGAGGACGCCATCGACGCAGGCGAACGCGCGTGGCGCGATCCGGACTGGCGCACCCGCCTGCCGCATATGCGGGCGAAGATCCTGCACAAGGTGGCCGATCTGATTGAAACCCGCGTCGATGAACTGGCGCAGATGCAGAGCCGCGACAACGGCAAGCCGCTGGCGGAAGCGCGTGGCCTGGTGATGAGTGCGGCGGGCACGGCGCGCTATTTCGCCGCCGCCTGCGAGCTGCTGGAAGGCGAACTGCCCACGCCGCGCCAGCCCGATCTCCTGACGCTGAGCCGCTACGAGCCGCTCGGCGTGGTGGCGGCCATCACGCCGTGGAATTCGCCGATTGCCAGCGAAATGCAGAAGGTTGCTCCGGCCATTGCCGCCGGAAATGCGGTGATCCTCAAACCTGCCGAGGCCACGCCGCTGATGGCACTGGAGCTGGCGCGTATTTTTGAACAGGCCGGGCTGCCCGCCGGGCTGCTGAGCGTGCTGCCGGGCAAAGGCTCGGTGGTTGGCGACGCGCTGGCGCGCCACCCTCGCGTGCGGAAAATTTCCTTTACCGGCGGCACGACCACGGGGCGGCATCTGGCGCACGTGGCGGCGGAAAAGTTGATCCCGGCGTCGCTGGAGCTGGGCGGGAAATCCCCGACCATCGTGCTGGAAGATGCGGACGTCGAGCAGGCCGCGCGCGGGATCTGCTACGGCATTTTCAGCTCGGCGGGGCAGGCCTGCATTGCCGGTTCACGGCTGTTTATCCACGAAAGCATTTACGCTCCGCTGATGGCGCGGCTGCTGGAGCTCACGCGCGGCCTGCGCGTCGGGCATCCGTTTGCCGACGGCACGCATATCGGGCCGCTGATCAACGACAGGCATCGCCAGAGCGTGCAGGCGTACGTAGAGCTGGCGCAACGCGAAGGGGGCCGCGTGCTGTGCGGCGGGGAGATCCCGGCCGATCCGGCGCTTGCCAGCGGAAGCTTCTTCCAGCCAACAATCATCGAGGGTCTGACCAACGCCGCCCGCGCCTGTCAGGAGGAGATCTTCGGCCCGGTGCTGGTGGCGATGCCGTTCAGTGACGAGGCGGCGCTGATCCGCGAGGCCAATGACTCGGTGTACGGCCTGGCGGCGGGCATCTGGACGCGCGATACCGGACGCGCCCTGCGCCTGAGCGAGCAACTGGAAGCGGGCACTGTGTGGATCAACACCTACAAAGTGTTTGCGATTTCGACCCCGTTTGGGGGCTTTAAAGAGAGCGGTCTGGGCCGCGAAAAGGGCATTCAGGGGCTGAAAGCCTGGATGCAGCAAAAAAGCATTTATCTGGCGACGGGTAATAGCGTCAACCACTGGTGCGACTGAGAA
Organism: Enterobacter sp. V87_3; assembly: GCF_029967835.1. Classification (NCBI taxonomy): domain Bacteria; kingdom Pseudomonadati; phylum Pseudomonadota; class Gammaproteobacteria; order Enterobacterales; family Enterobacteriaceae; genus Enterobacter; species Enterobacter sp. V87_3. The sequence continues at coordinate 28,432 of NZ_JASCAM010000028.1, forward strand.
AGGGTGAGCAATGAGCGAAATGATAACCGTCGGCGACGCCATCGCCAGAACGCTGGAGCAGTATCAGGTTGAGGCCATCTACGGCGTCATCTCTATCCACAACCTGCCAATCGCGGATGCGGTGGGGCAGCGGGGCAACATCCGCTTTGTGCCCGCGCGCGGCGAAGCGGGTTCAGTCACCATGGCCGACGCCCACGGACGCTTTTCCGGCCTTGGCGTGGCGCTGACCAGCACCGGCGCAGGGGCGGGCAACGCGGTGGGGGCGCTGGTGGAAGCCATGAACGCCTGTACGCCGCTGCTGCACCTGACCGGCCAGGTTGAAAAAGCATGGCTGGATGCCGACACCGGGTTTATCCACGAAACCCGCGATCAGCTGACCTTCCTCAAGGCCAGCTCGAAACGGGCCTGGCGCATCAGCAATGCTCACCAGGCGGTCGCTATTCTCCATAAGGCCATTCAGGAGGCGCAGACGCCGCCGTGCGGGCCGGTTTCGGTGGAAATTCCGATTGATATTCAGGGGGCGAAGATCCCGGCCTCGCTGGTGACGGCACCGGTGAAATCCTCCGCGCCGGACACCGTTGATAACGCAGTGGTCGAGGCGCTCTGGGCGCAACTTAAGCAGGCGAAACAGCCTCTGCTGTGGCTGGGCGGTGGGGCGCTGGGAAGCGCTGATGCCGTGCAAAAGCTGGCGGATGCGGGCGTCACGGTGATCTCCAGCACCCACGCGCGCGGCGTGCTGCCGGACAGCCATCGCGCCAGCCTGCGGGCGTTCCATAATTCACCGTCGGTCGAGGCGCTGATTGCCCGGTGCGACTTTACGCTGGTGGCAGGCTCGCGCCTGCGCAGTAACGAAACCCGCTCATGGACGCTCGAGCTGCCGCATCCCCGCGTGCAGATTGATATCGATCCGGCGGCGGCGAGCCGTAACTATCTGATGGATAACACTCTGGTCGCCGACTGTTCTGTGCTGCTGGCGGCGCTGGCGAACAAAGCGCAGGGGCGCGAATGGGGCAATGCCCAGTGGGATGGGCAGGTCCAGCAGGCGGTGGCAACAGCAGAGCAGGGGCTACGCGAGCAATGCGGGGCGTATGCGAAGCTCAACGATGCGATTGAAAAGGCGCTACCGAACGACGGCCTGCTGGTGCGGGATATCACCGTTTCCGGCAGCCTGTGGGGCAGCCGTCTGTTCCGCGCTAACGGCCCGCTGATGAACATTCACTCTCTGGCGGGGGCGATTGGTATGGGGCTGCCGATGGCGATCGGCACCGCGATTGCCAACCCGCAGCGCAAGGTGGTGGGGCTGGTGGGCGACGGCGGCCTGAGCCTTAACCTGGGGGAACTGGCAACGCTTGCCCAGGAGAAAGCGAACGTGACGCTGCTGATCATGAACGACGGCGGCTACGGCGTAATGCGCGGCATCCAGGATAAGTATTTCGGTGGTCGTCAATATTACAACGAACTGCACACGCCGGACTTTACCCTGCTGGCGCAGGCGATTGGCCTGCAGGCGTGGAGCGTGGAGCGGGCCGAGGATTTTGACGCGGTGATGACGGAGGCGCTGTCAATACCGGGGCCATCGGTGGTGGAGGTGCGGATGGGGCAGATTGGCGCGCTGAAGTTTGCCGGGCCGCCGCAGAAGTCGCTGTATTGATATGGTGGATATCGCCCGGTGGCGCTGCGCTTACCGGGCCTACGTTTGTTGAGGTGCGGACCGTTTTCCCTCACCCCGGCCCTCTCCCAAAGGGAGAGGGTGATCGCGTTCCCTCTCCCTTTGGGAGAGGGTTAGGGTGAGGGGACAAACTCAGAACACCTTAAACGGATATTCCACATACGCGCGGATCTCATCCCCGCCGACGTTATAGTCGCTGGCGTTGCTGGAGACGCGCAGCACGGAGTAGCGCAGCTTCAGCGTCAGGTCTTTTGCCGGGCCGTCCTGCACCTGATACTGGACCTGGTTAAACCACTCGTGCTCTTTACCATTGCTGGTTTCAGACGTTTTGATGTTATCGCCGCGCACGTAGGCCGTGGTCCAGCTCAGGCCCGGCAGGCCGAGCCCGGCGAAGTCCAGGCCGTAAGACGCCTGCCATGAGCGTTCATCTTCCCCGTTAAAGTCAGACCAGTAGGAGTTCGCCAGCCAGATGGTGTTACCGCCGTCACCCACGCCGCCGCGATCGCGATAGCCACCGTAGTTATAGCCGGTGCTGCCGCTGCTCTGCTGATACGCCACCTTAAAGGTATGAACGTCCCAAATGTAGCTCGCCGCCAGGCTCCAGATGGTATTACTGCGCCCGGTGTCGAGGCTGTCCGCGTAGCGTTGATCCAGACGCGAATTATAGCCGTTAAAGTCCAGAATCAACTGCTGCCCGGTGCTGAACGGCTGTTTAAAGTTCATGCCCAGATACTGTTTATTCATCACCTCTTCGTTGTGAGAGGCGTACAGCGCGCCGCTGAACTGGTCGTTGAACTGGTAGCTTGCGCCGCCGAAGGTCAGGCTTTTCAGGCCGCTGTCGTGGCGGTCATCGCTTTTACGCTGCTGGTCAGTGAAGTAGCCAGCGTTTACGTCCAGGCCGTCGATCTCTTTCGAGGTCAACATCGTGCCGGTGTAGCTTTCAAACAGCAGACGCGAGCTGTCGGCGGTGACAATCGGCAGCGCCGGGCGCTGGTTGCCGTAGCTCAGCACGGTATTTGAAAAACGCATTTTTGCCGTGGCGCCAAATTTTGCCAGGTCGGATTTTGCCCGGCCATCGTCTTCCTGTCTGAAGAAGTCGATACCGCCCGCGCCGCTCTTGCCGCGCCCGCCGTCGAGACGCACGCCGTACTGGGCGATACCGTCGACGCCAAATCCTACCCGCCCTTGGGTATAACCGGATTCAAAGGTCGCGATGAGCCCCTGACCCCATTCAGCTTTGTCCTGCTGGCCCTGATGGTAGTCCCGGCTGATGTACGCGTTACGGAAAAACAGATCCAGATGGCTGTCGTCAATAAAACCCTGGCTGTCAGACTGCTGGCTTGCTACGGCGGGAAGGGCCGAAAATAAACTTAATGCGATTAACGATAATTCTTTTTTCACGGAGGGAACGTCTCTGTCTGGATATATTAATTTGTATTGCTGCACATTGGATAATTACCGGAAAGGTTAATGATTGCAATCAATAAGTGACCAGGCGTTTCAGCGGGCGAGGGCAGGCGTGGCGCGGTGTTGAGGGGCGTTACCGATACGTGCGGTTATATTAGCAATTCATGCGAAATAAAAAGGAGGCCATTACGCCTCCTTTCAGGATTATTTAATTCCGTCTGCCGCCATGCGGTCGCGAATATGCTGCGCACGTTCAACGGAGGCCGGGTGATCGTCAAACATTGAGCTTTGACGACCCTCTTCCAGCTTCGCCAGTTTTTCAAAACTGGTGGCCAGGCCTGATGGATTGATTCCGCGTTTGCGCAACAGATCGTAGGAGTAGTCATCGGCCTCAGACTCCTGACGCTGGGAGAACTGGGAGTTCACCAGTTTTTCACCCATATCGCCAATCTGCGACTGGGAGAGGCTGCCGACGATCCCGCCCGCAGAGGCTGCCGCCGCGCGAACCGCGTTGGTTCCGAGCGCGACCTGCATCCCTTTCTTGACGTGGCCAAGCGCAACGTGGCCCATTTCGTGGCCGATAACCGCTTCCACTTCGTTGTCGGTCATGATGTCCATCAGCCCGCTATAGACGCGGATGCAGCCGTTCGCCATTGCGAAGGCGTTCACGTCTTTTGCCACGTAAACCTTGTAGTTCACCGGCTGGCCGTTGATGTTGTCACCAAGCGCAGAAGCAATCTTGTTCAGACGCTGCGTGTAGGTGCTGTTAGCCGGGGCGATAGTGGCTTTTGCATCCATATCTTTACAGGCCTCGTCGCTCAGCGCTTTCACCTGCGCGTCGCTCAGGGAATATGCCTGGAAGGCCTCTGCGCCTGAGCTCATCAGGCCGTTAGAGTCCATATTCTGACAGCCGCTTAGCAGGAGCGTTGTTCCCAGGGCCAGCACTATTGCACGCATTTTCATGATGTTGCTTCCGTACTCGTTAACATGAATTAAATCCGAAAAATGCACCGTCAGCGAAGCCGGTGTCGCGCTAAGTATAAGGAATATCTGCAGGGGCGGGCGAGAAGATTGCGCAACTTGCGAGCATGTTCCAGAGATTTCTTAAGCGGCAAAAGAATGGTCCATGTACATGCCCTACGGCTTGGGTTACATTGTTGGCACTTTTTTCCGGCGTAGCCCAAAACGCGCTGTCGTCAAGGGCATGGCCTTTAACAGTCCGATCTGGAGTTAAAATGTCCTCACGTAAAGAGCTTGCTAATGCTATTCGTGCGCTGAGCATGGACGCAGTACAGAAAGCCAAATCCGGCCACCCGGGTGCCCCTATGGGCATGGCAGACATCGCCGAAGTCCTGTGGCGTGATTTCCTTAACCACAATCCGCAGAACCCAGCATGGGCTGACCGTGACCGTTTCGTGCTGTCCAACGGCCACGGCTCTATGCTGATCTATAGCCTGCTGCACCTCACCGGCTACGATCTGCCTATTGAAGAGCTGAAAAACTTCCGTCAGCTGCACTCTAAAACTCCAGGTCACCCGGAAGTGGGTTACACCGCAGGCGTTGAAACCACCACCGGCCCGCTGGGTCAGGGTATTGCCAACGCTGTGGGTATGGCGATTGCTGAGAAGACGCTGGCAGCCCAGTTCAACCGTCCTGGTCACGACATCGTTGACCACTTCACCTACGCCTTCATGGGCGACGGCTGCATGATGGAAGGCATTTCTCACGAAGTGTGCTCCCTGGCCGGTACCCTGAAGCTGGGCAAACTGGTTGCGTTCTATGACGACAACGGTATCTCCATCGACGGTCACGTTGAAGGCTGGTTCACCGATGACACCGCTGCACGTTTCGAAGCCTACGGCTGGCACGTGGTGCGTGGCGTTGATGGTCACGATGCTGACTCGATTAAACGTGCAGTAGAAGAAGCACGCGCAGTAACGGACAAACCGTCCCTGCTGATGTGCAAAACCATCATCGGCTTCGGCTCTCCGAACAAAGCGGGCACCCACGATTCCCACGGTGCGCCTCTGGGCGACGCGGAAATTGCACTGACCCGTGAGCAACTTGGCTGGAACTACCCGGCATTCGAAATCCCGTCTGAAATCTATGCGCAGTGGGATGCGAAAGAAATGGGTCAGGCGAAAGAGTCTGCGTGGAACGAGAAATTCGCTGCCTATGCGAAAGCCTTCCCTCAGGAAGCGGCTGAGTTTACCCGTCGTATGAAAGGCGATATGCCGTCTGACTTCGATGCGAAAGCCAACGAGTTTATCGCTAAGCTGCAGGCGAACCCGTCCAAAATCGCGAGCCGTAAAGCGTCCCAGAATGCGATCGAAGCGTTCGGTCCATTGCTGCCTGAATTCCTCGGCGGCTCCGCTGATCTGGCACCATCTAACCTGACTCTGTGGTCTGGTTCTAAGCCAATCAACGAAGACACTGCGGGTAACTACATCCATTACGGTGTACGTGAATTCGGTATGACCGCGATTGCCAACGGTATCTCCCTGCACGGCGGTTTCCTGCCGTACACCTCAACCTTCCTGATGTTCGTTGAGTACGCGCGTAACGCCGTGCGTATGGCTGCGCTGATGAAACAGCGTCAGGTGATGGTCTACACCCACGACTCTATCGGTCTGGGCGAAGATGGCCCAACTCACCAGCCGGTTGAGCAGGTAGCGTCCCTGCGCGTGACCCCGAACATGTCTACATGGCGTCCATGTGACCAGGTTGAATCCGCGGTAGCGTGGAAATACGGCGTTGAGCGTCAGGACGGCCCGACCGCGCTGATCCTCTCCCGTCAGAACCTGGCACAGCAGGAGCGTACGCCTGAGCAGCTGGCGAACATCGCGCGCGGTGGTTACGTGCTGAAAGACTGCGCAGGCCAGCCTGAGCTGATCTTCATTGCTACCGGCTCTGAAGTTGAACTGGCCGTTGCGGCATGGGAAAAACTGACTGCCGAAGGCGTGAAGGCGCGCGTGGTATCCATGCCGTCTACCGATGCGTTCGACAAGCAGGATGCGGCATACCGTGAATCCGTACTGCCTAAAGCGGTTTCCGCTCGCGTGGCGGTGGAAGCCGGTATCGCGGACTACTGGTTCAAATACGTGGGCCTGAACGGCGCTATCGTCGGTATGACCACCTTCGGTGAATCTGCTCCGGCAGAGCTGCTATTCGAAGAGTTCGGCTTCACCGTTGAGAACGTTGTCGCTAAGGCGAAAGAACTGCTGTAACGGCTATTTTGCCCGGTGGCGCTATGCTAACCGGGCGTACAAATGGCACTAAAGTAGGCCGGGTAAGCGCTAGCGCGCCACCCGGCTTTTTTTCAGGCATTATTCCATCAGAAATGTGACCCAAGTCATATAGCTCGCTTATTCCGCTGGGCAAAAGTTCCTTTTATTCCCCGTTTCGCTTATTCTTGCTGAAGCGTTTCAGTCGATTAAATGTTCGACAAATGACCAATCAATCGCAGTTTGTGACAGGCAAGGATTCCCCTCAGAACGTAGCTGGATTACTCTTTCAGCCACCTCAAACCCAGGGATAGCTTTGCAGGAGATCTATGACCGTACGCGTAGCGATTAATGGCTTCGGTCGCATTGGACGTAACGTGGTTCGTGCTTTATATGAATCCGGGCGTCGTGCGGAAATCACCGTGGTGGCAATCAATGAACTGGCGGATGCTGCGGGCATGGCGCATTTATTGAAATACGACACCAGCCATGGGCGCTTTGCCTGGGACGTTCGCCAGGAGAGGGAGCAGCTGTTTGTCGGCGACGATGTTATTCGCGTGCTGCACGAGCCTGCTCTTGAGTCGCTACCCTGGCGCGAGTTGGGAGTGGACGTCGTGCTGGACTGTACCGGCGTGTACGGCAACCGTGAGCACGGTGAAGCACATCTGAACGCCGGCGCGAAAAAGGTGCTGTTTTCCCATCCCGGCAGTCACGACCTCGATGCCACTGTCGTTTTCGGCGTCAACCAGCACGAACTGCAGGCCGAACACCGCATTGTCTCCAACGCCTCCTGTACCACCAACTGCATTATTCCGGTCATTAAACTGTTAGACGATGCGTATGGCATTGAGTCCGGTACCGTGACCACGATCCACTCCGCTATGCACGATCAGCAGGTTATCGACGCGTATCACCCGGATTTGCGGCGCACCCGTGCGGCGAGCCAGTCCATCATTCCGGTTGATACCAAGCTGGCGGCCGGGATCACCCGAATTTTCCCGCAGTTTAACGACCGTTTTGAAGCGATTGCCGTGCGTGTTCCCACCATTAACGTGACCGCAATCGACCTCAGCGTGACGGTGAAAAAACCGGTAAAAGCCTGTGAAGTCAACCTGTTGCTGCAAAAAGCGGCACAGGGTTCATTTCATGGTATAGTTGACTATACGGAATTACCGTTGGTCTCAGTAGATTTTAACCATGACCCGCACAGTGCCATTGTTGATGGCACACAAACGCGAGTCAGTGGTGCACACCTTATCAAGACGCTGGTCTGGTGTGACAACGAATGGGGCTTTGCTAACCGGATGCTCGACACCACGTTAGCAATGGCCGCGAAAGGTTTCAGGTAGAGCGCACGTTGCGCTTGCAAAACTTTAAGAATCAACGAGAGGATTCACCATGTCTGTAATTAAGATGACCGATCTGGATCTGGCAGGTAAACGCGTTTTCATCCGTGCCGATCTGAACGTACCGGTTAAAGATGGTAAAGTGACCAGCGATGCGCGTATCCGTGCTTCTCTGCCAACCATCGAACTGGCACTGAAACAAGGTGCAAAAGTGATGGTCACCTCCCACCTGGGTCGTCCAACTGAAGGCGAGTACAACGAAGAGTTCTCCCTGCTGCCAGTTGTTAATTACCTCAAAGACAAACTGTCCAGCCCGGTTCGCCTGGTAAAAGATTACCTGGACGGCGTAGAAGTTGCTGCCGGTGAACTGGTTGTTCTGGAAAACGTTCGCTTCAACAAAGGCGAGAAGAAAGACGACGAAACGCTGTCCAAAAAATACGCTGCGCTGTGTGACGTATTCGTGATGGATGCATTCGGTACGGCGCACCGCGCTCAGGCTTCTACCCACGGTATCGGTAAATTCGCAGACGTAGCTTGTGCAGGTCCACTGCTGGCTGACGAACTGGAAGCGCTGGGTAAAGCACTGAAAGAGCCAGCACGTCCGATGGTGGCTATCGTCGGTGGTTCTAAAGTCTCCACCAAACTGACCGTTCTGGATTCTCTGTCCAAAATCGCTGACCAGCTGATCGTCGGTGGCGGTATCGCCAACACCTTCGTAGCGGCTCAGGGCCACAACGTGGGTAAATCCCTGTACGAAGCAGACCTGGTTGACGAAGCGAAACGCCTGCTGACTACCTGTGATATCCCGGTTCCAACTGACGTTCGCGTGGCGACCGAGTTCTCCGAAACCGCAACCGCGACCCTGAAATCTGTCAACGACATCAAAGATGACGAGCAGATTCTGGACCTGGGCGACGTTTCTGCACAGAAACTGGCTGAAATCCTGAAAAACGCAAAAACCATCCTGTGGAACGGTCCAGTTGGCGTGTTCGAATTCCCGAACTTCCGTAAAGGGACTGAAATCGTTGCTAATGCTATCGCAGACAGCGAAGCGTTCTCTATCGCAGGCGGTGGTGACACCCTGGCAGCAATCGACCTGTTCGGTATCGCTGACAAAATTTCCTACATCTCCACTGGTGGCGGCGCATTCCTCGAATTCGTGGAAGGCAAAGTTCTGCCAGCAGTAGCAATGCTCGAAGAGCGCGCTAAGCAGTAAGCCATTCAAGGGCAGGGAAACCTGCCCAATTTTCAGCGCGCTTATAAGAGCACGCACCTTTTCTAACGGCCGAAGATACAGGACTAAGCAACATGTCTAAAATTTTTGATTTCGTAAAACCTGGCGTTATCACTGGTGATGACGTACAGAAAGTGTTCCAGGTAGCTAAAGAAAACAACTTTGCTCTGCCAGCAGTTAACTGCGTCGGTACCGACTCTATCAACGCCGTACTGGAAACCGCTGCTAAAGTAAAAGCACCGGTTATCGTTCAGTTCTCTAACGGTGGTGCTGCGTTCATCGCAGGTAAAGGAGTGAAAACTGACATTCCTCAGGGTGCTGCAATCCTGGGTGCTATCTCTGGCGCACATCACGTACACCAGATGGCTGAGCACTACGGTGTTCCAGTTATCCTGCACACTGACCACTGCGCGAAGAAACTGCTGCCGTGGATCGACGGTCTGCTGGACGCGGGTGAAAAACACTTCGCCGCGACCGGTAAGCCACTGTTCTCTTCTCACATGATCGACCTGTCTGAAGAGTCACTGCACGAAAACATCGAAATCTGCTCTAAATACCTGGCGCGCATGTCCAAAATGGATATGACCCTGGAAATCGAACTGGGTTGCACCGGTGGCGAAGAAGACGGCGTGGACAACAGCCACATGGACGCTTCTGCCCTGTACACCCAGCCAGAAGACGTTGATTACGCGTACACCGAGCTGAGCAAAATCAGCCCACGCTTCACCATTGCAGCGTCCTTCGGTAACGTACACGGCGTTTACAAACCAGGTAACGTGGTTCTGACGCCAACTATCCTGCGTGATTCTCAGGAATACGTGTCCAAGAAACACAACCTGCCGCACAACAGCCTGAACTTCGTCTTCCACGGCGGTTCCGGTTCTTCTGCTCAGGAAATCAAAGACTCCGTCAGCTACGGCGTAGTGAAAATGAACATCGATACCGATACCCAGTGGGCAACATGGGACGGTATCCTGGGCTACTACAAAGCTAACGAAGCTTACCTGCAGGGCCAGCTGGGCAACCCGAAAGGCGAAGACCAGCCGAACAAGAAATACTACGATCCACGCGTATGGCTGCGTGCTGCACAGACTTCAATGATTACGCGTCTGGAGCAGGCATTCAAAGAACTGAACGCGGTTGACGTTCTGTAATTTGAACTGCTGAAAGCGTTATAAGGCCCGCAATCGCGGGCCTTTTTTTATGGTTTTTCAATATCCTGCAATACCTGTTTTTGTGATCTGCTTGGCAATACGCGTACTTTTTGTTTACCCTTTACTGACCTGCCTGTCTCGCTATGGGATGGTTTTTGTTGTTTATAAGAGCATAAGGAAAGATAAATGGAAGATCTCGGTGTTGTAGATAGCATCAATAACGCTGGCTCCTGGCTGGTGCGTAATCAGGCGCTGCTCATTAGCTACGCCGTGAATATTGCGGCGGCAATTGCCATTATTGTCGTGGGGATGATTGTTGCCCGTACCGTTTCCCGGGCCATCAATCGCGTCATGCTCACTCGCCACATTGACGCCACGGTTGCTGATTTCCTGTCAGCGCTGGTGCGCTATGGCATTATCGCGTTTACTCTCATTGCGGCATTAGGCCGGGTTGGCGTTCAGACCGCCTCCGTCATTGCCGTGCTGGGTGCCGCCGGTCTGGCCGTTGGTCTGGCGCTTCAGGGCTCGCTCGCTAACCTGGCGGCTGGCGTTCTGCTGGTCACCTTCCGTCCGTTCCGCGCGGGTGAATATGTCGATCTGGGCGGCACGGCGGGCACTGTGCTGAACGTGCAGATTTTCTCCACCACGCTGCGTTCGGCGGACGGTAAAATCGTTATTGTGCCGAACAAGAAAGTCATCGACGGGAACATCACCAACTTCTCCCGTGAGCCGGTTCGCCGCAATGAACTGGTGATTGGCGTGGGTTACGATTCCGATACCGAGCTGGTTAAAAAGCTCATCACCGATATTATCGAGTCTGACGAACGTATCCTGAAAGATCGCGAAATGACCGTACGCCTGAACGAGCTGGGCGCATCGTCAATTAACTTCGTGGTGCGTATCTGGAGCAAGAGCAGCGATCTGCAGAACGTTTACTGGGACGTGCTTGAGCGCATCAAACGTGATTTTGACGCCAACGGCATCAGCTTCCCGTATCCGCAGATGGACGTGAACTTCAAACGCGTAAAAGAAGCCGAATAACGCGTGTCGATTCAGTCAACGCCCGCCGGAAAAGCGGGCGTTGTGCTTTATGGCTGTTTGCGCGCGCTTTCCTCCAGAAGCTGGCTTACCTCGCGCATCAATGTGCCCGCGTCCGCATTACCTTTTCTTTCCTGCTGAATCACCCACTCACGTTGTACTGCTTGATACTGAGTCACTCTCTGCCATTTCTCCAGCTCGCCACGGCTAAGAAGATGAAACTGAGCGCCTTCCTTTTCCAGCATAGCGGTCAGAGATGCCAGCCCCTTGTCCAGGGTCGCGCCGAGCTGTTTCTCTGTGATGTTAGCCGCGCGATAAATAGCCTCTCGATCCTGCCCGGACATGGCGTTCCAGGTGTCTTTATTCATCACCAGAAGATAGACATGTCCAAGCCAGAGCGCTGGGGAAGAGTAGATATAAGGTGCCTCGCGCTGAGCATGAATGTCATACCCGCTGTCGAGGTTGACCATCAGCCCGTTCAACTGTCCGGCGCGCAACGCGTCGGTAATGTTGTCGTTCCAGGGCATTGCCATGGTGGTTGCGCCAGCGTTGCGTAAAAATGACTGATGCCAGAAGCTGGCGGTTCGCCACGTTGTTCCCTCTAACTGACTTAACTTCACACCTGGCTGACGCGTAAAAAAACCTACCGGATAACCCAGGAAGAACTGCAAATTAACCAGGTTATTTCGCTCCAGTTCCTGGGCAAACTGTGGATGTTGCCCGAAGACGCGATGAAAGAACGTCACCTGTGCATCACCGTTATCTGGCCCCAGCGGGAAGCTTTTAAATATCTGATGCAGCGGAAGTTTTTCAGCCGTATATTCGGGCACGACAATGCCGATGTCAGCTTCTTTACCTTGACCCAGCGTCCTTAGCGCATTGTAACTACTTGAAATTTGGCCATTCCAGTGGGCATCAATTTTCAGGCGGCCTTGCGACTCTTTTTCGATCTCACGAAAGAAAACCTGTTTTATAAATTGAGTGCGCATATTGCCGTACGGTTCGTGGTCAGTGTACCGCAGGATCTTTTCCGCGCTCGCGGTGGCCGGAAAGGCAGATAACAGCGCGAATGTGGCATAGACGAACGCTGCAAGGCCTTGATGCTTCATAGTTTTCCAGGAGAAGTTTAATGAGTCAGGGAGCGCATAAGGATACGCCGGTTAATGGAGCAGGGGACTTGATAAAATCTGAATATTGCACCCTTCACAGGGTTTTATTAATTATTCTAATTAATCATTAAAATTATCAATTTTCGCTAATGGCGCGCTCGCAGTATAGTCTGCACATAGAGAAAATCTGATGAGAGTTATGCAATGTTATCTTACTATTTTCAAGGGCTTGCGCTAGGCGCAGCGATGATCCTTCCTCTCGGCCCGCAAAATGCGTTTGTCATGAACCAGGGCATTCGCCGCCAGTATCATCTGATGATTGCCCTGCTGTGCGCGGTGAGCGACCTGCTGCTGATCTGTGCCGGTATTTTTGGCGGTAGCGCACTGCTGATGCAGTCACCATGGCTGCTGGCGCTGGTGACCTGGGGCGGCGTCGCATTCCTGCTCTGGTATGGGTTTGGGGCGCTGAAAACGGCGATGAGCAGTAATCTGGAACTCGCCAGCGCCGAGGTGATGAAGCAGGGGCGCTGGAAAATTATTGCCACCATGCTGGCCGTGACGTGGCTGAACCCCCACGTTTACCTCGATACCTTTGTGGTGCTGGGTAGCCTTGGCGGACAACTCGATGTGGAGCCTAAGCGCTGGTTTGCGCTGGGAACCGTGAGCGCGTCATTCCTGTGGTTCTTTGGCCTCGCCATTCTGGCTGCGTGGCTGGCACCGAGGCTGCGTACGGCAAAAGCCCAGCGCATCATTAATACGCTGGTCGGGCTGGTGATGTGGTTTATCGCGTTCCAGCTGGCGAAAGAGGGCGTTCACCATGTTCAGGCATTGTTCAACTAAGCGTTGTCTTATGGACATCTGAATAAGACCCGCTAAGCTTGCTGGCATGAGCCCTGTTGTTAGGGCACTCTTCGCAACATGGAGGAATAACAGTGAAGTTTAACGTGATAGCCCTGGCGGCGTTAGTGAGTTTAGGTGCGGTTTCGGCGCAGGCGAATGAACTGCCTGCGGGTCCGCACATCGTCACGTCAGGCACCGCAAGCGTGGATGCGGTACCGGATGTTGCAACCCTGGCGATTGAAGTGAACGTCGCGGCAAAAGATGCCGCGTCCGCGAAGAAGCAGGCGGACGATCGCGTTGCGCAATATCTCTCCTTCCTGGAGCAGAACGGCGTGGCGAAAAAAGATATCAACTCCGCGAACCTGCGCACCCAGCCGGATTATGACTACCAGAACGGTAAAAGCATTCTGAAAGGCTACCGCGCCGTGCGTACGGTGGAAGTCACCCTGCGCCAGCTGGATAAGCTGAACTCGCTGCTGGACGGCGCGCTGAAAGCGGGGCTGAACGAAATCCGTTCCGTCTCTCTGGGCGTTGCGCAACCGGAAAAATACAAAGACGAAGCGCGTAAAGCCGCTATTGATGACGCCATCCACCAGGCGCAGCAGCTGGCGTCCGGCTTCAAAGGCAAACTCGGCCCGGTGTATAGCGTGCGCTACCACGTCTCTAACTACCAGCCAAGCCCGATGGTGCGTATGATGAAGGCCGATGCCGCACCGGTATCCGCGCAGGAAACGTACGAACAGCCGACGATCCAGTTCGACGATCAGGTTGATGTGGTGTTCCAGCTGGAGCCAACGCAGACTCAGCAAACTGAGGCGGCTAAGGCGCAGTAATTTGCCCTCATCCTAACCCTCTCCCACAGGGAGAGGGAATTCAGGCGATTAATCCTGTCTCAACACCTTGTGACCAAATGCCAGCAGCGCGTCGGTGACGTTGCGCATCATGCGGCTTTCCGGTGCAAAACGGTGCCAATAGAGCATCCGGCGCTGATACAGCCCCGGCGTCAAATCAATCAGCTCACCGCTTTTCAACTCTCTCTCAATCTGCAAATGCGGGATCATGCAGCAGGTGGTTCCCTGACGCGCAAGCTGCACAAAGGCCTCCGACGAGTTCACGATGTGGCACGGCACGCTGCCCGGCGGCAGGTCGAAGTTTTGCTGCAAGAAGGCCTGATGCATATCGTCGAGATGGTCGAACGCCACGGCGGGCGCTTTCAGCAGCGCGGCGCGCGTTACGCCGTTCGGGAAGTAGCGTTCGGCAAAGGCTTTTGAGCCAACAAACAGGTAGTCCAGCGCACCCAGCTGATCGACCAGACAGCTTGGCAACGCCTGAGGCTGAATACTGACCGCGCCGACCACTTCACCGCGACGCAAACGCTCCTGGGTGCGGGTTTCATCTTCTACCTGCAAGTTGAGTCGGATAGGGGAGTCGGCCAGCACCGGCGCAAGGGCAGGCAGCAGCCAGGTTGCCAGGCTGTCGGCGTTCACCGCCAGCGACAGCAGCAGCGGCGTGGAACCGGTCTGTTCATCACCCAGCCATTCATCTTCCAGCAGCTCAACCTGGCGCAGCAGGGCGAGCAGCTTTTGGCCCTGCTCGGTCGGACGTGGTGGCACGGTACGCACCAGCAGGGGTTGTCCGAACATGTTTTCAAGCTGTTTGATACGCTGTGACACGGCGGATTGGGTGATGCACAGCTTTTGCGCCGCGCGTTCAAAACCACGTTCGCGAATGACGGCATCAAGGGCCTGTAATGTTCTGTAATCCGGACGTTTCATTGCGGGTCAATACTCCTGAATTTTACTTATTCTGCACTATGACACAATTTTCCCCTCGTGACAGACGAAATCCATTCCGCGTGTTCTATAATGCGGCCTGAGTTTTCACACCACAGGCAAAACGATCATGACGCAGGATGAACTGAAAAAAGCAGTAGGATGGGCCGCTCTCCAGTACGTACAGCCAGGTACCATTGTGGGTGTTGGTACGGGGTCAACGGCGGCACACTTTATCGATGCCCTGGGCACGATGAAAGGGCAGATCGAGGGCGCGGTATCAAGCTCCGATGCTTCCACGGAAAAGCTGAAAAGCCTTGGTATTACCGTTTTTGATTTGAACGAAGTGGACCGTCTCGGCATCTACGTTGACGGCGCGGATGAAATCAACGGCCATATGCAGATGATCAAAGGCGGCGGCGCGGCGCTGACGCGTGAAAAGATCATTGCCTCCGTTGCGGACAAATTTATCTGCATTGCCGATGCGTCCAAGCAGGTCGATATTCTGGGTAATTTCCCGCTGCCGGTCGAAGTGATCCCGATGGCACGCAGCGCAGTGGCGCGCGAGCTGGTGAAGCTGGGGGGGCGTCCGGAATATCGTCAGGGCGTGGTGACGGATAATGGCAACGTGATCCTCGACGTGCACGGCCTGGAGATCCTCGATGCGGTGGCGCTGGAAAACGCCATCAACGGCATTCCCGGCGTGGTGACGGTAGGGCTGTTCGCCAACCGTGGCGCGGATGTGGCGCTGATCGGAACCGCTGACGGCGTGAAAACCATCGTAAAATGATCTGACGGGGGGAGCCTTCCCCCCACTAAAAAAATTTTGAACCGCTAAATTCGGTGACTTGTGTCACGTTTTTACGCCTGTTTTGCCGATCCTGCCGCTTTCGCAATCTTCCTTAGCATTTTCCTCTGCCATTTTGCCCTGTATGACTTTTCTTCAGAGTGCCGACGCAAACGTTCATATTGCTGCAATAGTTTTTTTTGATATGTTGGCTGGAGCGGATGCATATCCAGCACAACATCAGTTCAGACAAAAACAGGGTCGGGTAAATGGCAAAGGTATCACTGGAGAAAGACAAGATTAAATTCCTGCTGGTCGAGGGCGTGCATCAGAAAGCCATCGATAGTCTTCGTGCGGCAGGCTACACCAATATCGAATTTCACAAAGGGGCGCTCGACACCGACGAGCTGAAAGCGTCCATCCGTGATGCCCATTTCATCGGCCTGCGATCCCGTACCCACCTGACTGAAGACGTTATTGCTGCGGCGGAAAAGCTGGTGGCTATCGGCTGTTTCTGCATCGGTACCAACCAGGTGGATTTAAACGCGGCCGCCAGACGCGGTATTCCGGTCTTTAACGCCCCGTTCTCCAACACCCGTTCCGTGGCGGAACTGGTCATTGGTGAACTGCTGCTGTTGCTGCGCGGTATCCCTGAAGCGAACGCCAAAGCGCACCGTGGCGTGTGGAACAAACTGGCGTCCGGCTCATTCGAAGCGCGTGGTAAGAAGCTCGGGATCATCGGCTACGGTCATATCGGCACGCAGCTGGGGATTCTGGCTGAGTCGCTGGGGATGCACGTCTTCTTCTATGATATCGAAAGCAAGCTGCCGCTCGGCAATGCTACTCAGGTACAACATCTGTCCGATCTGCTTAACATGAGCGACGTGGTGAGCCTGCATGTGCCGGAAAATGCGTCAACCAAAAACATGATGGGGGCGGAAGAGCTGGCGCTGATGAAGCCGGGCTCCCTGCTGATCAACGCCGCGCGCGGCACCGTAGTGGATATTCCGGCGCTGGCGGATGCCCTGAAGCGTAAACACCTGGCGGGCGCTGCCATCGACGTTTTCCCGACCGAGCCTGCGACCAACAGCGATCCGTTCACCTCTCCGCTGTGCGAATTCGACAACGTGATCCTGACGCCGCATATCGGCGGGTCAACCCAGGAAGCGCAGGAGAATATCGGTCTGGAAGTGGCGGGCAAGCTGAGCAAATACTCTGACAACGGTTCGACGCTTTCCGCCGTGAACTTCCCGGAAGTGTCTCTACCGCTGCACGGTGGCCGCCGTCTGCTGCACATCCATGAAAACCGTCCGGGCGTGCTGACTGCCATCAACCAGATCTTCGCCGAGCAGGGCGTGAA
Source organism: Enterobacter sp. V87_3 (assembly GCF_029967835.1). Taxonomy (NCBI): domain Bacteria; kingdom Pseudomonadati; phylum Pseudomonadota; class Gammaproteobacteria; order Enterobacterales; family Enterobacteriaceae; genus Enterobacter; species Enterobacter sp. V87_3. Next base: position 45,372 of record NZ_JASCAM010000028.1, read on the forward strand.
CATTGCCGCACAGTATCTGCAAACTAACTCGCAGATGGGTTATGTGGTTATTGATATTGAAGCGGATGAAGATGTCGCTGAGAAAGCACTGCAGAGCATGAAGGCGATTCCGGGGACGATCCGCGCGCGTCTGCTGTACTGATAGTGCGGGCTGTGGTGTCGGGTGGCGCTTACGCTTACCCGACCTGGAAGATCCGGGGAGTTATGTAGGCCGGGTAAGCGTAAGCGCCACCCGGCTTTATTCTACCAGGTCCAGGTTTTGCCGGGCGTCACCACCGCAGGCAACGGGATATCCCATTTCTCTACCGGCAAGGCCTCTACAGCCTGACAATCGTGCGCATACCCTACCGGCTGAAAGCCATGCTGCTGCCAGTTTTGCAGCGTTCTGTCATAAAATCCCCCGCCCATACCCAGGCGCTGACCCTGCTCATCAAACGCCACCAGCGGCGTGATCAGCACGTCCAGACCTGCCAGCGGCAGCACATCGCGGACGTCGAGTTTGGGTTCGGTAATTTTCAGACGATTCACCACCAGTTCGCTGCGCGGATGGTAGTGCAAAAACAGCAGGTTGCCCTTGCTGAATGGGTGTAGCACAGGCAGGTAAACCTTCTTTCCGGCGCGCCAGAGCTGGTCGATAAGCGGTTGGGTATCCAGTTCGCCATCAAAAGAGAGAAACAGCGCGACCGTATGCGCCATCACAACAGGGGGATACGCCATCATACGCGCGGCGGCCTGCTGGGCAAAAAACGCTTGTTGTTCGGGGGTTAACGCACGACGACATTGACGGATAAGCTGACGAATAGCCTGGCGAGACGCGGGTACTTCAGGGAATTGTGTCATGGTAGTCGGTAGAGAAGAGAGGGGGAATCTCCGAGATGCCGCCGCAGGCTGTAACCCTTGAACCCTTGGTTCAAGGTGAATGTGTCGTCATAGTTTTAAGGCTTCTCGGACGAACCGAGCATGCTCACCAACCATGGAGCGCCACATTCTTGTGGTATGAAATATCGGCTCAGGGGACTGGCCCGCTTGCGAACATCTCAGAGAAATTTTGTCTTCACAGTTACTCTACCATAGTCAACTGAGAAGTGTTATTCAAACTTTGGTCCCGGTCTTTCGGGATTGCGACCCTGATCAAGCAACGCCTGTTCAATGGTCTGCTGGAGCATTTTAATGCGCTGCTCCATGCTTGCCGCGTAATCGCGGGTCTTCGTTTTTTCCTGAGTCAGTTCATAGCTGATGTTCAACGCGGCGATGAAGACCAGCTGCTCAGTATTTGTGACTCTAGTGCGTTCTTTGAGATCTTGCAACCGCTGATTCAAATCGTCCGCAGCCTGATTCAGGGCATCCCTTTGTTCAGGTGGACAATTCACTCGCAGTGAACGGCCAAAAATCTGGAGATCGACGGGTTGTGCAGACATGCCACCTTCCTGCTGATTGACTGCGCTGCCTTCGCTTACTGCCCCGGGGGCTGCGAAGGGGCGACACTATAGCTACCCTGATGTGAAGATACAAGCCCTTTTCTGGTATCACCAGGGTCCAAAGTGGTAGCATATCATGAATATCCTCCCTTTGATGACGAATGCGTATGTCTATACAGAACGAAATGCCTGGTTACAAGGATTTAAACCAGTTACTGAACCAGCAGGGAGTCGGTTTAACCCCTGCCGAAATGCACGGTCTGATCAGTGGCATACTGTGCGGCGGAAACAGCGACAGCTCATGGCAGCCGCTGATCCACGACCTGACGAACGAAGGGCTGGCCTTTGGTCATGAGCTGGCGGAAGCGCTGCGTAAAATGCACGCGGCAACCAGCGATTCACTGGAAGACGATGGCTTCCTTTTTCAGCTTTATCTGCCTGAAGGCGACGATGTCAGCGTGTTCGATCGCGCCGATGCGCTCGCGGGCTGGGTCAACCACTATCTGTTGGGGCTGGGCGTAACCCAACCTAAACTGGATAAAGTGACCGGCGAAGCGGGTGAGGCCATCGACGATCTGCGTAATATTGCGCAGCTGGGCTACGAAGAAGACGAAGATCAGGAAGAGCTGGAGATGTCCCTCGAAGAGATCATTGAATACGTTCGCGTAGCGTCACTGCTGTGCCACGACAACTTCACGCGCTCGCAGCCCACCGCGCCGGAAGTGCGCAAGCCAACCTTACATTAAGAAAAACAACGCACAGGAGGGTGTCATGGTTATGTCTACTCAAGAGTATTCTCGCCGTCGTCAGGCGCTGCTGGCAAAGATGCAGCCGGGCAGCGCCGCGCTGATTTTTGCCGCGCCCGAAGTGACGCGCAGCGCCGACAGTGAATACCCCTATCGCCAGAGCAGCGATTTCTGGTACTTCACCGGGTTTAACGAGCCGGAAGCGGTACTGGTGCTGATCAAAAGCAATGACACCCACAACCACAGCGTCATTTTTAACCGCGTGCGCGATCTGACCGCAGAAGTCTGGTTTGGTCGCCGCCTCGGCCAGGAGGCTGCGCCTGCGAAGCTGGGCGTTGACCGTGCGCTGGCGTTCAGCGAAATCAACCAGCAGCTTTACCAGCTGCTGAACAGTCTGGACGTGCTCTACCATGCTCAGGGCGAATACGCCTACGCCGATGAGATCGTCTTCACCGCGCTGGACAAGCTGCGTAAGGGCGCGCGTCAGAACCTGTCCGCGCCCGCCACGCTGACGGACTGGCGTCCGGTGGTGCACGAGATGCGCCTGTTTAAGTCAGAAGAAGAGCTGAACGTGATGCGTCGGGCCGGCGAAATCAGCGCGCTGGCGCACACCCGCGCGATGGAAAAATGCCGTCCGGGGATGTTTGAATATCAGCTCGAAGGTGAAATTCACCACGAATTTAACCGTCACGGCGCGCGCTTCCCGTCCTATAACACCATCGTGGGCGGCGGCGAAAACGGCTGCATCCTGCATTACACCGAAAACGAAAGCGAACTGCGCGACGGTGAACTGGTGCTGATCGACGCCGGGTGTGAATACCTCGGCTATGCCGGAGACATTACACGCACCTTCCCGGTGAACGGCAAATTCTCGCCCGCGCAGCGCGAAATCTACGATATCGTGCTCGAATCACTGAATACCGCCCTGACGCTGTTCCGTCCGGGGACCTCTATTCAGGAGGTCACCGGGGAAGTGGTTCGCATCATGATTACTGGCCTGGTGAAGCTGGGCATTCTGAAAGGCGACGTGGACACACTGATTACCGAAAATGCCCATCGTCCGTACTTTATGCACGGCCTGAGCCACTGGCTGGGGCTGGACGTTCATGATGTCGGCGCATACGGCCCGGATCGTTCACGCGTGCTGGAGCCGGGTATGGTGTTAACCGTCGAGCCGGGGTTGTATATCGCACCGGATGCCGATGTGCCAGACGCATACCGTGGGATCGGCATTCGTATAGAAGATGACATCGTCATCACCGAAACCGGCAACGAAAACCTGACCGCGAGCGTCGTGAAAAATGCCGACGACATCGAGGTGCTGATGGCGGCGGCACGCGGATGAGCGTGATTATCGTTGGCGGAGGCATGAATGGCGCCACGCTGGCGCTGGCCATTTCGCATTTGACCCAGGGCCAGCTGCCGGTGCATCTGGTCGAGGCCGTGGCGCCGCAGACGACGAACCACCCCGGGTTTGATTCGCGAGCCATTGCGCTGGCGCAGGGGACGTGTCAGCAACTGTCACGCATTGGCATCTGGCAGGCTATCGCCGAGTGTGCGACAGCGATCAAGACCGTTCACGTCAGCGACCGCGGACACGCCGGGTTTGTAACCCTGGATGCCCATGATTACCGCATTGATGCTCTGGGCCAGGTTGTCGAACTGCACGACGTCGGGCTGCGGCTGTTCCGTCTGTTGCAGGACGCGCCGGGCGTAACCTTGCACTGCCCGGCCCGCGTGGCGAACGTGAGCCGCAGTGAAGAGGCGGTCAGCGTGACGTTAGAGAACGGTACCACGCTTGAAGGCCAGGTGCTGGTGGCCGCGGACGGCTCCCGCTCCGCCATTGCCACCCGGTTTGGCGTGCAATGGCAGCAGGAGCCGTACGGGCAGGTCGGCGTGATTGCCAATGTCTCCACGGCGGGTGCGCACAACGGCAGAGCGTTCGAGCGCTTCACGCAGCACGGACCGCTGGCGATGCTGCCGATGTCGCACGGGCGCTGCTCGCTGGTGTGGTGCCATCCGCAGGAGAAGGCGGACGAGGTGCTCGGCTGGACAGATGACCGTTTCTGCAACGAGCTGCAAAAAGCCTTTGGCTGGCGACTCGGACGCATCACGCATGCAGGCAAACGTACGGTTTATCCGCTATCGTTAACCACCGCATCACAGTGTATTTCGCATCGCGTGGCGCTGGTCGGCAACGCCGCGCAGACGCTGCATCCGATTGCGGGGCAGGGCTTCAACCTGGGGCTGCGCGACGTCATGAGCCTGGCGGAATCGCTGACGCAGGCATGGTCTGAGCAAAAAGACGTCGGCGGCTATGCCGTGTTGAGCCATTACCAAAACCGCCGCCGGGCCGATAAAGAGGCGACCATTGGCGTCACCGATGGCCTGGTACACCTGTTTGCTAATCGCTGGGGGCCGCTGGTTGCGGGTCGTAACCTCGGGCTGATGGCGATGGAATTGTTCATTCCGGCACGCGACGTGCTGGCGCAGCGGACTCTTGGTTGGGTCGCGCGTTAAGGAGTTATCACCGTGCAAAATGTTGATGTCGCTATCGTTGGCGGCGGAATGGTTGGACTGGCGCTGGCCTGTGGACTGCAGGGCAGCGGCCTGCGTGTGGCCGTGCTTGAGCAAAATCAGCCTCAGCCCGTCGCGCAGGATGCGCCGCCGGAACTCCGCGTCTCGGCCATTAATGCGGCGAGCGAGAAGTTGCTGACTCATCTTGGCGTCTGGTCAGATATTGTGGCCCAGCGAGCCAGCTGTTATCACGGTATGGAAGTGTGGGACAAAGACAGCTTTGGTCACATCACTTTCGATGATGAAAGCCTGGGCTATAGCCATCTCGGCCATATCATCGAAAACGCGGTGGTTCACCACGCGCTGTGGCAAAAGGCGCAGGCCTGTAGCGACGTTACGCTGATTGCACCCGCACAGCTTCAGCAGGTGGCGTGGGGTGAAAACGAAGCGTTTATCACCCTGCAAAATGGCGATATGCTGACCGCGCGTCTGATGGTCGGGGCCGACGGCGCCAACTCCTGGCTGCGCAATAAAGCTGACATTCCGCTGACATACTGGGATTATCATCACCATGCGTTAGTGGCCACGATCCGCACCACCGAGCCGCACGGCGGCGTAGCGCGTCAGATTTTCCATAACGACGGCATACTGGCCTTCCTGCCGCTCAGCGATCCGCATCTCTGCTCGATTGTCTGGTCCCTGGTGCCTGAAAAAGCCCAGAAGATGCAGGGCGCGACGCCCGATGCCTTTAACCAGGCGCTGTGCATCGCGTTTGATAACCGCCTTGGACTGTGCTCGCTTGAAAGCGAGCGTCAGGTCTTCCCGCTTACGGGCCGTTACGCCCGCCAGTTTGCCGCGCACCGTCTGGCGCTGGTTGGCGATGCAGCGCATACCATTCACCCGCTGGCCGGCCAGGGGGTCAACCTGGGCTTTATGGATGCGGCCGAGCTGGTTGAAGAGTTGCGCCGTCTGCACCGCGAAGGCAAGGATATTGGTCAGCATATGTATCTGCGTCGCTACGAGCGCAGCCGTAAGCACAGCGCGGCCATGATGCTGGCGGGAATGCAGGGCTTCCGCGAGCTGTTTGCCGGGGCGAACCCGGCGAAAAAACTGCTGCGCGACATTGGCCTGAAACTCGCCGACACGCTTCCCGGCGTTAAGCCTCAACTTCTTCGTCAGGCGATGGGCCTTAACGATCTCCCTCACTGGCTTCGCTAAACGCTAATTTTGACCCCCGTCACACTTTATTTTCCCGGCGCTGACGCCGGGAAAATCTCCTCGTTTGAAATAATCTAATTTCACGCCGTTTTTCGCATTAGATAATCTAATCTTACGTTTTTTTCGGAACGGAAAATCGGCCCGCTTTTCCGCACGAAATATCACCATCTGCTAAATACTGTTAGGTCATTGTTAATTTTATGCGGGTTTAATCGCATTTTCCCAGTGAATAACTCTGTAGGCTTTTTAGCGTTTTTTGGTCATAAGCTAATGTGATGACCCGTTTTACCTTATGGTTAACCGCCGGTTTCGGTGGTAAGTTCAGGTAAAAGAGAACGTTTGCGTCGGCGTCTGAAACGGAGGTCGGCGCCGGGTTTCGTGGCAATGTTGTTGCCTGTGAAACGCAAGACAGCCCTGCTTATTCAACGAGGAAAAGATGGCTCAACAGACTCCTTTGTACGAACAACACGTGTTATGCGGCGCACGCATGGTGGATTTCCATGGCTGGATGATGCCGCTGCACTACGGCTCGCAGATTGATGAGCACCACGCGGTGCGCACGGATGCCGGGATGTTCGACGTATCCCACATGACCATTGTCGACCTGCGCGGCAGCCGCACCCGGGAGTTTTTGCGTTATCTGCTGGCAAACGACGTCGCGAAGCTAAAAACGCCGGGCAAAGCGCTTTATACCGGCATGCTTAATGCCTCCGGCGGCGTGATTGATGACCTAATCGTCTATTACTTCTCCGAAGATTTCTTCCGCCTCGTTGTAAACTCCGCCACCCGCGAAAAAGACCTCTCCTGGATTTCCCAACACGCCGAACCTTACGCCATCGACATCACCGTGCGTGACGATCTGTCGCTGATCGCCGTGCAGGGGCCGAACGCGCAGGCGAAAGCCGCCACGCTGTTCACCGATGAACAGCGCCACGCTACCGAAGGCATGAAGCCGTTCTTCGGCGTGCAGGCGGGCGATCTGTTCATTGCGACCACCGGCTATACCGGTGAAGCGGGTTATGAAATTGCGATGCCGAATGAGAAAGCCGCAGGGTTCTGGCAAGCGCTGGTAGAGGCGGGCGTGAAGCCTGCGGGCCTGGGTGCGCGCGATACGCTGCGTCTGGAAGCCGGTATGAACCTCTACGGTCAGGAGATGGACGAAGGCGTGTCGCCGCTGGCGGCTAACATGGGCTGGACCATTGCCTGGGAACCGGCTGACCGCGACTTTATTGGCCGTGAAGCGCTGGAGATGCAGCGCGAGAAGGGCACCGACCAACTGGTTGGCCTGGTGATGACCGAGAAGGGCGTGCTGCGCGGCGAGCTGCCGGTACGCTTCACCGATGCCGACGGCAATCACCGCGAGGGGGTGATCACCAGCGGGTCCTTCTCCCCGACGCTTGGCTACAGTATTGCCCTGGCGCGCGTCCCGGCGGGCATTGGCAACACGGCGGTGGTGCAGATCCGCAACCGCGAGATGCCGGTCAACGTGACCAAACCGATTTTTGTTCGCGCCGGTAAGCCGGTCGCTTAACGCTTTTTATCAGGAGAAATTTTATGAGCAATGTGCCAGCAGAACTGAAATACAGCAAAGAACACGAGTGGCTGCGCAAAGAGGCGGACGGCACTTACACCGTAGGGATCACCGAGCATGCGCAAGAGCTGCTGGGCGATATGGTGTTTGTTGATCTGCCCGACGTAGGCACCACCGTGAGCGCAGGCGACGACTGCGCCGTGGCGGAGTCCGTTAAAGCGGCCTCTGATATTTATGCCCCGGTAAGCGGTGAAATCGTCGCCGTGAACGACGCGCTGAGCGATTCGCCGGAGCTGGTGAACAGCGAGCCGTATGAAGGCGGCTGGATCTTTAAGATCAAAGCCAGCGATGAAGCGCAGGTAGCCGCGCTGCTGGATGCCACCGCGTACGAAGCATTACTGGAAGACGAATAACCGTTTTTCTCCCTCTCCCTTTGGGAGAGGGCCGGGGTGAGGGTACCCATTTTCCCCTCACCCTAACCCTCTCCCAAAGGGAGAGGGAACTTAAATTCACTGCACGTTTCAGGAACCATCGCTCATGACACAGACTTTAAGCCAGCTTGAAAACCGTGGCGCTTTCATTGAACGTCACATTGGGCCGGACGCTCAGCAACAGCAGGAGATGCTGAAGACGGTTGGCGCGGATTCATTAAACGCACTGATCGGCCAGATCGTGCCGAAAGACATCCAGCTTGCCACGCCGCCTCAGGTGGGGGAGTCCACGACGGAGTTCGCCGCGCTGGCGGAGCTGAAGGCGATTGCCGGCCTCAACAAGCGCTATAAGTCTTATATTGGCATGGGCTACACCAACGTGCAGTTACCGCCGGTTATCCTGCGCAACATGCTGGAAAACCCGGGCTGGTACACCGCTTATACCCCGTATCAGCCGGAAGTGTCTCAGGGCCGTCTGGAAGCGCTGCTGAACTTCCAGCAGGTAACCCTGGACCTGACCGGACTGGACATTGCCTCCGCTTCTCTGCTGGATGAAGCCACTGCCGCAGCCGAAGCGATGGCGATGGCTAAACGCGTGAGCAAGCTGAAGAATGCCAACCGCTTCTTCGTGGCGGCAGATGTCCATCCGCAGACGCTGGACGTGGTGCGCACCCGTGCGGAAACCTTCGGTTTTGACGTGATTGTCGACGATGCCGATAAAGTGCTGGATCACCAGGACGTCTTTGGCGTGCTGCTCCAGCAGGTAGGCACCACCGGGGAAGTGCATGACTACAGCGCGCTGATCGCCGAGCTGAAATCCCGCAAAGTGATTGTCAGCGTCGCGGCTGATTTTATGGCGCTGGTGCTGTTGACTGCGCCTGGCAAACAGGGCGCAGACATTGTCTTTGGCTCTGCCCAGCGTTTCGGCGTGCCGATGGGCTACGGCGGCCCGCACGCAGCCTTCTTCGCTGCAAAAGATGAATTCAAACGTTCCATGCCTGGCCGCATTATCGGCGTGTCGAAAGATGCCGCCGGTAACACCGCCCTGCGCATGGCGATGCAGACCCGCGAGCAGCACATTCGCCGCGAGAAAGCGAACTCCAACATCTGTACTTCACAGGTACTGCTGGCCAATATCGCCAGCCTGTATGCCGTCTTCCACGGCCCGGCAGGGCTGAAACGCATTGCCAGCCGCATTCACCGTCTGGCCGACATTCTGGCCTGCGGCCTGCAGCAGAAAGGCCTGACGCTGCGCCACGCCCACTATTTCGACACCCTGTGCGTTGACGTCGCCGATAAAGCAGCGGTGCTGGCGCGTGCCGATGCTGCAGAAATCAACCTGCGCAGCGATATCCACAACGCGGTCGGCATTACGCTGGATGAAACCACCACCCGTGATGATATTGTTAACCTGTTTAACGTACTGCTGGGCGATGCGCACGGCCTGGACATCGACGCGCTGGACAAAGACGTCGCGCACGACAGCCGCTCCATTCAGGAGAGCATGCTGCGCAATGACGCTATCCTGACGCATCCTGTGTTCAACCGTTATCACAGCGAAACCGAGATGATGCGTTATATGCACTCTCTGGAGCGCAAAGATCTGGCGCTGAACCAGGCGATGATCCCACTCGGCTCCTGCACGATGAAGCTGAACGCCGCGGCCGAGATGATCCCAATCACCTGGCCTGAGTTCTCTGAACTGCACCCGTTCTGCCCGGCTGAGCAGGCGGAAGGCTATCACCTGATGATCAACCAGCTCTCCGACTGGCTGGTGAAGCTGACCGGCTACGACGCGCTGTGCATGCAGCCTAACTCCGGCGCGCAGGGGGAATACGCGGGTCTGCTGGCGATTCGCCATTATCACGAAAGCCGCAACGAAGGGCATCGCGATATCTGCCTGATCCCAAGCTCCGCGCACGGCACCAACCCGGCATCTGCTCAGATGGCAGGTATGGACGTGGTGGTGGTCGCCTGTGACAAAAACGGCAACATCGATCTCGCCGACCTGCGGGCGAAAGCCGAACAGGCGGGCGAGAAACTTTCCTGCATCATGGTGACCTACCCGTCGACCCACGGCGTGTATGAAGAGACCATCCGCGAGGTGTGCGAAGTGGTGCATCAGTTCGGTGGCCAGGTCTACCTCGACGGCGCGAACATGAACGCCCAGGTGGGCATTACCTCGCCGGGCTTTATCGGCGCGGACGTGTCGCACCTGAACCTGCACAAAACCTTCTGCATTCCGCACGGCGGTGGCGGCCCGGGTATGGGACCGATCGGCGTGAAGGCGCACCTGGCACCGTTTGTGCCGGGCCACAGCGTGGTCCAGATTGAAGGGATGCTGACCCGACAGGGCGCGGTCTCTGCGGCACCGTTCGGCAGCGCCTCTATCCTGCCTATCAGCTGGATGTATATCCGCATGATGGGCGCGGAAGGGCTGAAGCAGGCAAGCCAGGTGGCGATCCTCAACGCCAACTACATTGCCACGCGCCTGAAATCTGCCTTCCCGGTGCTCTATACCGGCCGTGATGGCCGCGTGGCGCACGAGTGCATCCTTGATATTCGTCCGCTGAAAGACGCGACGGGCATCAGCGAGCTGGATATCGCCAAACGCTTGATCGACTACGGTTTCCACGCCCCGACCATGTCCTTCCCGGTGGCGGGCACGCTGATGGTGGAACCCACGGAGTCGGAAAGCAAAGCCGAGCTGGACCGCTTCATCGACGCGATGCTCGCCATCCGCATGGAGATCGATCGCGTGCAGGACGGCGAATGGACGCTCGACGACAACCCGCTGGTCAACGCGCCGCATACCCAGCACGAGCTGGTGGCGGAGTGGAACCACGGTTACTCCCGCGAGCTGGCGGTCTTCCCGGCGGGCGTGGCAAACAAATACTGGCCGACCGTGAAGCGTCTTGATGATGTCTACGGCGACCGTAACCTGTTCTGCTCCTGCGTGCCGATGAGCGAATACCAGTAATTCTGTTGCTGTAGTAACGTAGGCCGGGTAAGGCGAAGCCGCCACCCGGCTTTTTTATTGGGAGAAGACAATGGCAATTGCACTGGTTACCGGCGCCAGCCGCGGGATTGGTAAAGCCACCGCGCTGCAGCTGGCAAGCGAGGGCTACACCGTGGCGGTGAACTTTCACCACAACATCAAGGCCGCGACGGACGTGGTCAATCAGATTGTCGAGGCGGGCGGCAAAGCCTTTGCCGTGCGCGCCGACATCAGCGATGAAGCGCAGGTGCTGGCCATGTATGACAGCATCGATCGCGAAGGCGAACCGCTTATGGCGCTGGTGAATAACGCCGGCATACTGTTTGAACAATCGACCATCGAAAACCTGTCGGCCGAGCGCATCAACCGCGTGCTCGCCACCAACGTGACGGGCTACTTTCTCTGCTGTCGCGAAGCGGTAAAACGCATGTCGTTTAAACATGGCGGCAAAGGCGGGGCGATAGTGAATGTTTCATCCGCAGCTTCACGTCTGGGCGCGCCGGGTGAATATGTGGATTACGCGGCCTCCAAAGGGGCAGTGGATTCGCTGACCACCGGTTTATCGCTCGAGGTGGCGGCAGAGGGCATTCGCGTCAACTGCGTACGCCCTGGCCTGATTTATACCGATATTCACGCCTCGGGCGGCGAGCCGGGACGCGTGGATCGGGTCAAGTCCATGCTGCCGATGCAGCGCGGCGGCCAGCCGGAAGAGGTGGCGCAGGCGATTGTCTGGCTGCTCAGCGAGAAGGCATCGTACGTGACGGGCAGTTTTATTGAACTGGCGGGCGGGAAATAAACGCCGGGTGGCGGCTTCGCCTTACCCGGCCTACGATTCGCAGGTTTTGTAGGCCGGTGCAAGCGTAGCGCCGCCCGGCGTTACGGCGTTAAAGTTGCTCGCCGTTGCTGGCGATCACGGTTTTGTACCATTCAAAACTCTTCTTACGCGAACGGGACATATCGCCGGTGCCGTCGTCGTGCTTGTTCACGTAGATAAAGCCGTAGCGTTTGCTGTACTGGCCGGTGGTGAAGGAGACACAGTCGATGCAGCCCCACGGGGTGTAACCCATCAGGTCGACGCCGTCGTAAGTGACCGCCTTCATCATCTCTTCAACGTGTGCGCGCAGGTAGTCGATACGGTAATCATCGTTAATGCTGCCGTCCTCTTCCACCTTGTCGTACGCGCCGAAGCCGTTTTCCACGATAAACAGCGGCTTCTGGTAGCGCTCGTACAGTTCGCACAGGGAGTAGCGCAGGCCCACCGGGTCAATCTGCCAGCCCCAGTCAGACGCCTTGACGTGCGGGTTCGGTACGCTGCCCTCAAAACCTGAGATGGCATCGCCCGTGCCGCCTTCCGCTTTCACTGCGTTGGTCATGTAGTAGCTGAAACCTAAATAGTCACAGGTACCTTCGCGCAGGATCTGCTCGTCGCCAGCTTCCATGTTGATGGAGAACCCGCGGCGTTCCCACTCGTTGAGCACGTAAGACGGGTAATAGCCGCGCAGCTGGACGTCGGTAAAGACATAGCGCTCGCGCATGGATTCCTGGGCAAACATCACGTCCTCTGGTTTGCATGAGAACGGGTAAAGCGCCACCATCGCCAGCATACAGCCGACTTTCATTTCCGGGTTAATACGTCGCGCTGCCTTCACCGCCAGCGCGCTGGCCACGAACTGGTGGTGCAGCACCTGGTACATGGTCTCTTCCGGATTATCATGCTCGGTATAGACCACGCCGGAGCAGCAGTAGCCGAACAGCGGCGCGCGCCAGTTGCGCTGGTTATTGATCTCGTTGAAGGTCATCCAGTATTTGACCTTATTTTTGTAGCGCTCAAACACCACTTCGGCGAAGCGTACAAAGAAATCGACCACTTTACGGTTGGTCCAGCCGCCGTATTCCTGTACCAGATGCAGCGGCATTTCAAAGTGGGAGAGGGTGATCACCGGCTCAATGTTGTATTTCAGCAGCTCATCGAACATGTCATCGTAGAACTTCAGCCCTTCTTCATTCGGCTGGGTTTCATCCCCTTTCGGGAAGATGCGCGTCCAGGCAATGGAGGTGCGGAAACATTTGAAGCCCATCTCGGCGAACAGTTTGATGTCTTCTTTGTAGTGGCCGTGGAAGTCGATGGCTTCATGGTTTGGATAGTATTTTCCTTCCACCACATCTTGGGTGATTTCGCGTGGCACGCCGTGGGCACCCCCGGTCAGAACGTCACAAATGCTCGGCCCTTTGCCGCCTTTGTTCCAGCCGCCTTCAACCTGGTGAGCGGCAACCGCGCCGCCCCATAAAAAATCTTTCGGTAAGGTCAATTTTTTCATCGATGCTATTCTCAATAAATGACAACTGAATTCGAGTCTAGCAAAGCGAAATTAAATGTCACGATATAACAATTTCAGCAAAATGTGATTTGTCACAGCGAAAAAACAGGGTGTTTTATTGCGTTAATTTCTTCGCCAGTTTGCGCCCGAGCGACTCCAGAATATAGATGACCGGAATTTGCGTGGTGATATCGTACACGCCGCCGATGCGCGTCTGGGGCACATGCCATGAAAGGTTAAAGTCGGCGAGCTTTGCCAGCCGGGAGTGTTCGTGACTGGTGATGGAGAGCACTTTACAGCGGTGCAGGCTGAACTGGCTGGCAAAGCGGAGGATCTCCTCGGTTTCGCCGGAAACGGACAGAACGATTGCCAGGGCATTTTTTGCCATATCGTTAGTGACCGGAAAATAAGGATCGTCAATATGGTTGCTGAATTTGCCAATATTAGAAAAGAAGCGAGCACCATATTTAGCCAGCGAGCCAGAGGTACCTGCCCCGACAAATATAATACGCTCGGATGACAGAATAATATCCACGGCATTATCTAACAGGGTGTCGAATTCTTCGTTATTTACGCTCTTAAAGAAACTGATGATTTCACTGGCACCGAAATTGGCCTGCTGCGGTTCGTTCTGCTCCAGATAGAGCTTAAAGCGCACACGGAATTCCGAGTAGCCTTCACAGTTAAGCTTGCGGCAAAAACGCAGGATGGTGGTCGTGGATACGCCAGCTGCATCCGCCAGTTCACGGATGGTCATGTACATCACTTTGTCACGATTTTTGATGACATAGTTGTAGACCATCATCTCAAGATTATTGAGGCTGGCTATGGCGGAGTGGGTAAACATGCTCACTATGGTAAAACTCATATTCAGACATCTTATGAGAATCATACCATGCAGCCCTGAGAGGACATGCACTTTTATGGTATTGATTATCAATAGCTTACCGATAAATGGAACACCTGTTAGGTGAAATTATCTGTCATTGCGCTGATTTTAAAAGATAAATCTGGAATGTGCATTTATTTTAGCTAACAGGTGTTCACTGGAAAAATTCTCAGTTAGCATGGTTACACGATGAATAATCATCTTTCGTTTTCCCGGAGTTACCTATGGTGAGCAAACCATCAATTGCACAGGGATATTCACTGGCTGAGGAAGTAGCCAACAGCATTAGCCACGGCATCGGGCTGGTGTTTGGCATAGTCGGACTGGTATTGCTGCTGGTGCAGGCAGTCGATACCAACGCCAGCGCGATGGCGATTACCAGCTACAGCCTGTATGGCGGGAGTATGATCCTGCTGTTTCTGGCCTCGACGCTGTATCACGCCGTTCCGCATCAGCGCGCCAAAACCTGGCTCAAGAAATTTGACCACTGCGCGATCTATCTGCTTATCGCAGGGACGTACACGCCTTTCCTGCTGGTGGGCTTAAACTCGCCGCTGTCGCGCGGGCTGATGATTGTTATCTGGAGCCTGGCGCTGCTGGGGATCCTGTTCAAGCTGACCATCGCGCACCGGTTTAAAGTGCTGTCGCTGGTGACCTATCTGACGATGGGCTGGCTGTCGCTGATTGTGGTGTATCAGCTGGCGATCAAGCTGGCGGTAGGGGGCGTGACGCTTCTGGCCGTGGGCGGCGTGGTCTACTCGCTGGGTGTGATTTTCTACGTCTGCAAGCGTATTCCGTACAACCACGCAATCTGGCACGGGTTTGTGCTGGGCGGCAGCGTGTGTCACTTCCTGGCGATCTATTTGTATGTCGGGCAGGTGTAGTTTTTTACACCGTCCGGGCGGTTGCCCTCACCCACAGGGAGAGGGAGAACACCAAAACCACAGGCCCGGTAAGCACAGCGCCACCGGGCGATACAGCATCACTCTTCCAGCGAATACGGCAGCGGCTCGATGCTCAGGGTATTGGCATCATCCCGCACGCGGAATACGCTGTCGGCTTCCATATCGTTATTCATGACCACCTGAACCAGCACGCGGCCGTCGTCCAGCTGTACGGCGGCTAATACGGTGCCGGTACGGCGCCAGTTATCACCCATCTTCAGCTCGATATCTTCACCTGCTTGTGGAACGCGTCCGGCATGTCCCGCCAGGGTCCACAGCGCGCGCTTGTTCGCCCCACGGAATTTAGCGCGAGCCACCATTTCCTGGCCGGTATAACAACCTTTCTTAAAGCTGATGCCCCCCAGCGCCTGCAGGTTAGTCGCCTGCGGAATAAACTGGGCGCTGTTTGCAGCGTCGATTACCGGCAGACCCGCTTCGATATTCAGCGCCAGCCACTGCTGGCTATTGTTGAACTGCGCTTCACCGCGCAGGGCCTCGGTAACGCGTTCAGCCGTTGCCTCGTCGGTCACCAGCAGAAAACGTTCGGCCGGATGTTCAAACCACAGCAGGGAGGTAACGCCTTCGCTGACCAGCGGTTTGTCAGCATCCGGAAGCGCGGCAAACAGGTTTTTCAGCGCGGCGCGCGCCTGGAAACCCGCCACGCCCAGCAGAACATGTTCATCATCCGGGGCGATGGTGACTTTGGAAAAGACCGCGTACTTTTTCAGTTCGGCCAGTTGGGCATCGCGCAGGCTACGGCGTTCGATAAAGGCAAAACCGTCCTGACGACGGAACAGACGCAGGTTGCTCCACATCTTGCCTTTAGGATCGCAGTGCGCCGCCAGCAAATGCTGATGCTCGGTCAACTGGGCGACGTCAGCCGTCACCTGACCCTGCAGGTATTTTTCGCTGTCCGCACCGGTGAGCGTCGCCAGTGCCCAGTCATCAAGAGTAATAAGCGTCAGCGGCAGACGCGCGGAGGCGGCAGGCTGGCGAGGAGAAAATGGTGTAAATGCCATAAGGATGTCCTGAATTGCTTAACGCTTTGATAATGCCTAATGGTAAAAGAGACTGTCGGCATTGCAAGTGCTTTCAGCAGGCCATTCGTGCCATCGAAGACTTCTGCGTAGTGCCACGCAAAATTATGTAATCCGTTGTCTTAGTGGGGGATAATCTGGCAGCCCGCTTCCAGGTCGTAATATTCCAGTAAAGAAACGGTCAAAAACACGTTACACTAGCGAGTGTTCCCACAAAGAAATAAAGCACCTGTAATGGGATACCGACTGTGCCAAATGTAATGCAGGAAACAGAACATGGATATTAACAACAAGGCCCGTATTCACTGGGCGTGCCGTCGCGGTATGCGTGAACTTGATATCTCCATCATGCCGTTCTTTGAGTATGAGTACGACACCCTGAGCGATGACGATAAGCGGCTCTTTGTGCGCCTGCTCGAATCAGACGATCCGGATTTATTCAACTGGCTGATGAATCACGGCAAACCCGCCGACACCGAGTTGCAACGGATGGTGCAATTAATTCAAACACGGAATCGGGAACGTGGTCCTGTGGCAATCTGAACTTCGCGTCTCATGGCGCTCGCAGTGGATGTCTTTATTGCTCCACGGCCTGGTGGCGGCCTTTGTATTACTGATGCCGTGGCCCCTCAGCTACACGCCTCTGTGGTTGCTGCTGCTGTCATTTGTGGTGTTTGACAGCGTGCGCAGCCAGCGCCGGATTAATGCCCGTCAGGGTGAGATCAAACTGCTGATGGATTCCCGCCTGCGCTGGCAGGGAAAAGAGTGGGACATCATCGGTACGCCGTGGATGCTCAATTCCGGCATGATGCTGCGCTTGCGAAGCGTGGATGGAGAGCGTCGGCAGCACCTGTGGCTGGCGGCTGACAGTATGGACGCTGCCGAGTGGCGGGATCTGCGCCGGACGATGTTGCAACAGCCGACGCAGGATTAACGGCGCGCTAGCTGAACTGCTCGGCCATTTCACCCAAAATTTGTTCGCACCAGTTTTGCAGGCGCTCGTCGCTGAGATCGTACTGATTGGTTTCATCCAGCGCGAGCCCAACAAAGAGCTGACCGTCGGCGACGATCGGCTTTTTACTGGTGAACTCGTAGCCTTCAGTGGGCCAGTAGCCGATAAATTTCGCCCCTTTTGGTGCCAGCTTGTCGTGCAGCATTCCGAGCGCGTCCAGGAACCACTCGCCGTAGCCCAGCTGGTCGCCCATGCCGTACATCGCAATGATTTTGCCGTCAAGATTGAGCGTATCGAGTTGGTCCCAGATGGCTTCCCAGTCTTCCTGGATCTCACCGAAATCCCAGGTCGGGATACCGAGGATCAGCACGTCGTACTGCTCCATCAGCGCGGGGGCATCATCTTTCAGGTTATGCAGCGTCACCAGTTCCGGGCCAATGATGTCGCGGATTTTTTCCGCCGCCATTTCGGTGTAGCAGGTGCTGGAGCCGTAAAACAGACCAATATTCATCGCGTAACAATCTCAATTCTTGCTATGACATTGCGCGTAGTGTACCAGAAACCGATGACAATCAGGCATAATGGGAAGATTGCAGAATCAAAGGGGCCGATGTGGAAAAGGATCTCGCACTTGTCGAACAGTTTCTTGATGCGCTGTGGCTGGAGAAGAATCTGGCCGAAAATACGCTCAGCGCCTACCGACGGGACCTCACCATGCTGGTGGAATGGCTGTCGCGCAGAAAACTCTCACTTGAGACCGTGCAGCACGACGACCTTCAGGCGCTGCTGGGCGAGCGCGTGGACGGCGGCTACAAAGCCACCAGCTCCGCGCGTCTGTTAAGCGCCATGCGTCGCCTGTTCCAGCATCTTTTCCGCGAGAAGATCCGCGCGGACGATCCCTGCGCGCTGCTGGCATCGCCCAAGCTTCCGCAGCGGCTGCCTAAAGATCTCAGCGAAGCACAAGTTGAGAGATTATTAAAGTCGCCCGCGGTTGACCTGCCGCTGGAGTTACGCGATAAAGCCATGCTTGAGTTATTGTATGCAACCGGCCTGCGCGTCTCTGAGCTTGTTGGGCTAACGATGAGCGATATCAGCCTGCGTCAGGGCGTGGTGCGCGTCATCGGTAAAGGTAACAAAGAGCGTCTGGTGCCGCTGGGCGAAGAGGCGGTGTACTGGCTGGAGACCTATCTGGAACACGGTCGGCCATGGCTTCTGAACGGCGTGTCTATCGATGTTCTCTTCCCGAGCCAGCGCGCGCAGCAGATGACGCGACAAACGTTCTGGCATCGCATCAAGCATTACGCCACACTGGCAGGTATAGACAGTGAAAAGCTGTCGCCGCACGTTTTGCGTCATGCCTTCGCGACGCATCTGTTAAACCACGGCGCGGATTTACGCGTGGTGCAGATGCTGTTAGGACACAGCGATCTTTCAACGACGCAAATTTACACCCATGTCGCGACGGAACGCCTGCGGCAGCTACACCAACAGCACCACCCTCGTGCGTGAGTGCAGACGAATTGTAACAGGATCAACTATGAAAAAGTCTTTCGCGCTGTTCACTTTGCTGGCAGCTTCTTTTACCGGTTTTGCCCACGCTGACGATGCCGCCATTAAACAGTCGCTGACCAAGCTGGGCGTGACCAGCAGCGACATTCAGCCTGCACCGGTTGCAGGGATGAAAACGGTATTGACCAACAGCGGCGTGCTGTACGTGACCGAAGACGGTAAACACATCATCCAGGGCCCAATGTACGACGTGAGCGGCGCGCAGCCGATCAACGTGACCAACCAGTTGCTGATGAAAAACCTGAACGCGCTTGAAAAAGAGATGATTGTCTATAAAGCCGCGCAGGAAAAACATGTCATTACCGTCTTCACCGACATCACCTGTGGCTATTGCCACAAGCTGCATGAAGAGATGAAAGACTACAACGCCCTGGGGATCACCGTGCGCTATCTGGCCTTCCCGCGCGCTGGCGTACAGAGCCAGCCGGAGCAGGATATGAAGGCCATCTGGTGTGCGAAAGACCGCAACAAAGCGTTTGATGATGCCATGAACGGTAAAGGCGTTAAGCCTGCCACCTGTGATATCGACATCGCTAATCACTACGCGCTTGGCGTGCAGTTTGGCGTTAGCGGTACGCCGGCGATCGTGCTGAGCAACGGCTACGTTGTGCCGGGCTATCAGGGGCCAAAAGAGATGAAAGCATTCCTCGACGCGCACCAGAAACAGACTGGTGGTAAATAATCCGCGTGAAAGCCCCGATAACATTGCGCCGCCGCGACGCGGCTGACACGACAGGTTTACCCGCCGATCTTCCGCCGCTGTTAAAGCGGCTGTATGCCAGCCGTGGTGTCAAGACGGCAGAAGATCTTGAGCGCAGCGTCAAGGGCATGTTGCCCTGGCAGCAGCTCAGCGGTGTCGAAAAAGCGACTGAGATGCTCTACAACGCGTTCCGTGAAGGGACGCGGATTGTGGTGGTAGGGGACTTTGACGCCGATGGCGCAACCAGCACCGCGCTGAGCGTTCTCAGCCTGCGCGCGCTGGGCTGCGATAACGTTGCGTATCTGGTGCCGAATCGTTTTGAAGACGGTTACGGCCTCAGCCCGGAAGTGGTCGATCAGGCTCACGCGCGCGGCGCGCAGATGATCATGACCGTGGATAACGGGATCTCCTCCCATGCGGGCGTCGATCGTGCCCATGCGCTGGGGATCCCGGTGCTGGTCACCGATCATCACCTGCCGGGGGATACCCTGCCGGATGCCGAAGCCATCATTAACCCCAACCTGCGCGACTGTGATTTCCCGTCGAAATCTCTGGCGGGCGTCGGCGTGGCGTTTTATCTGATGCTGGCGCTGCGCACGCTGCTGCGCGATAAAGGCTGGTTTGAATCGCGCGGTATTGCCGTGCCGAACCTGGCGGAATATCTCGATCTGGTGGCGCTGGGTACCGTGGCGGACGTGGTGCCGCTCGACACCAATAATCGCATTTTGACCTGGCAGGGCTTAAGCCGCATCCGGGCGGGCAAGTGCCGTCCTGGGATCAAAGCGCTGCTGGAAATTTCTAACCGCGATCCGCTCAAGCTGGCGGCCAGCGATCTCGGCTTTGCTCTTGGGCCTCGTCTCAACGCGGCGGGGCGGCTGGACGATATGTCCGTCGGCGTGGCGCTGCTGCTGTGCGACAACATCGGCGAAGCGCGCGTACTGGCGAACGAGCTGGATGCCCTGAACCAGACCCGCAAAGAGATTGAGCAGGGGATGCAGGCCGAAGCGTTGACCCTGTGCGAAAAGCTGGAGCGCAGCGGCGATACGTTGCCGGGCGGGCTGGCGATGTATCATCCCGAGTGGCACCAGGGCGTTGTCGGCATTCTGGCGTCGCGCATTAAAGAGCGCTTCCACCGCCCGGTGATCGCCTTTGCGCCTGCGGGAGACGGCACGCTGAAAGGCTCGGGCCGCTCGATTCAGGGGCTGCACATGCGCGATGCGCTGGAGCGTCTTCACACGCTTCATCCGAATCTGATGATTAAGTTCGGCGGCCACGCAATGGCGGCGGGCCTGTCGCTGGAAGAGGCGAAGTTTGACGAGTTTCAGCGGCTGTTTGGCGAACTGGTGACCGCGTGGATCGATCCGGCGCTGCTGCACGGTGAAGTGGTCTCTGACGGTGAACTCCCGGCAGCCGAAATGACCATGGAAACGGCGCAGATGCTGCGCGATGCCGGTCCATGGGGGCAGATGTTCCCTGAACCGCTGTTCGATGGCCGCTTCCGTCTGCTACAACAGCGCATTGTCGGCGAACGTCACCTCAAGGTGATGGTTGAGCCTGTGGGCGGCGGCCCGCTTCTGGACGGGATTGCGTTTAACGTGGACACCTCCGTCTGGCCGGACAACGGCGTGCGTGAGGTAGAACTGGCCTATAAGCTCGATATTAACGAGTTTCGCGGTAATCGCTCCCTGCAAATCATCATCGACAATATCTGGCCAATTTAGCGTCAGTAAAGCTACAAAAAAGGGCGTGGATTCGGTACAATCCCGCTCTTATCACCGCATTCTGACAAGCTCATAAAAGAAAACAGACCATGTTTGAAATTAATCCGGTAAAAAACCGCATTCAGGACCTCACGGAGCGCTCCGACGTTCTTAGGGGGTATCTTTGACTACGATGCCAAGAAAGAGCGTCTCGAAGAAGTAAACGCCGAGCTGGAACAGCCGGACGTCTGGAACGAACCTGAACGCGCGCAGGCGCTGGGTAAAGAACGTTCCTCCCTCGAAGCCATCGTAGACACGCTGGATCAAATGGCACAGGGTCTGGAAGATGTTTCCGGTCTGCTGGAGCTGGCCGTCGAAGCCGACGACGAAGAGACCTTTAACGAAGCCGTAGCAGAACTCGACGTTCTGGAAGAGAAGCTGGCACAGCTTGAATTCCGCCGCATGTTCTCCGGCGAGTACGATAGCGCAGACTGCTATCTCGATATTCAGGCAGGTTCCGGCGGTACCGAAGCACAGGACTGGGCCAGCATGCTGACGCGTATGTACCTGCGTTGGGCGGAAGCGCGTGGCTTCAAAACCGAAATTATCGAAGAGTCCGAAGGTGAAGTTGCGGGTCTGAAATCCGTGACCATCAAAATCATCGGCGATTACGCTTACGGCTGGCTGCGTACCGAAACTGGCGTACACCGCCTGGTGCGTAAGAGTCCGTTTGACTCCGGCGGTCGTCGCCATACCTCCTTCAGCTCCGCATTCGTCTACCCGGAAGTGAATGATGATATCGACATTGATATCAACCCGGCGGATCTGCGTATCGACGTTTACCGCGCATCCGGTGCAGGTGGTCAGCACGTTAACCGTACGGAATCCGCGGTGCGTATTACCCACATTCCAACCGGGCTGGTGACGCAGTGCCAGAACGACCGTTCCCAGCATAAGAACAAAGACCAGGCCATGAAGCAGATGAAAGCGAAGCTTTATGAACTGGAAATGCAGAAGAAAAATGCTGAGAAGCAGGCGATGGAAGATAACAAATCCGACATCGGCTGGGGCAGCCAGATCCGTTCTTACGTCCTTGATGACTCCCGCATCAAAGACCTGCGTACCGGGGTTGAAACCCGTAACACGCAGGCGGTGCTGGACGGCAGCCTGGACCAATTTATCGAAGCAAGTTTGAAAGCAGGGTTATGAGGAACCAACATGTCTGAACAACAATCACAGGGCGCTGACGCGGTAGTCGATCTTAACAACGAACTGAAAACCCGCCGCGAGAAGCTGGCTGCACTGCGCGAGCAGGGCGTGCCGTTCCCGAACGATTTCCGTCGTGACCACACCTCAGACCAACTGCACGCTGACTTCGACGCGAAAGAGAACGAAGAGCTGGAAGCGCTGAACGTCGAAGTGGCCGTTGCTGGCCGTATGATGACCCGCCGTATTATGGGTAAAGCTTCCTTCGTGACGCTGCAGGACGTGGGCGGCCGTATTCAGCTGTACGTTTCCCGTGACGATCTGCCGGAAGGCATCTACAACGAGCAGTTCAAGAAGTGGGACCTCGGCGATATCCTCGGCGCGAAAGGCAAGCTGTTCAAAACCAAGACCGGCGAGCTGTCTATCCACTGCACCGAGCTGCGTCTGCTGACCAAAGCCCTGCGCCCGCTGCCGGATAAATTCCACGGCCTGCAGGATCAGGAAGCGCGCTACCGTCAGCGTTATCTGGATCTCATCTCTAACGATGAATCCCGCAAGACCTTCAAAATTCGCTCTCAGATCATGGCCGGTATTCGCCAGTTCATGGTGAATCGCGACTTTATGGAAGTGGAAACCCCGATGATGCAGGTGATCCCTGGCGGCGCATCTGCGCGTCCGTTCATCACTCATCACAACGCCCTGGACCTCGACATGTACCTGCGTATCGCGCCGGAACTGTACCTGAAGCGTCTGGTGGTGGGTGGTTTCGATCGCGTGTTCGAAATCAACCGTAACTTCCGTAACGAAGGCATCTCCGTGCGTCATAATCCAGAGTTCACCATGATGGAACTCTATATGGCGTATGCAGATTACAAAGATCTGATCGAGCTGACCGAGTCCCTGTTCCGTACCCTGGCGCAGGATATTCTGGGCACCACGGAAGTGCCTTACGGTGAAGAGGTCTTCGACTTCGGCAAGCCGTTTGAAAAACTGACCATGCGTGAAGCGATCAAGAAATACCGTCCGGAAACCGAGATGGCCGATCTGGATAACTTCGATTCGGCGAAAGCGATCGCCGAAAGTATTGGTATCAAGGTTGAGAAGAGCTGGGGTCTGGGCCGTATCGTGACCGAGATCTTCGAAGAAGTGGCCGAAGCGCACCTGATTCAGCCAACCTTCATCACTGAGTATCCGGCTGAAGTTTCTCCGCTGGCGCGTCGTAATGACGAGAACCCGGAAATCACCGATCGCTTTGAGTTCTTCATCGGCGGCCGTGAAATCGGCAACGGCTTTAGCGAGCTGAACGATGCAGAAGATCAGGCGCAGCGCTTCCAGGACCAGGTAAATGCGAAAGCAGCCGGTGATGACGAAGCGATGTTCTTCGATGAAGACTATGTGACCGCGCTGGAACACGGCCTGCCGCCTACTGCGGGCCTGGGTATTGGTATCGACCGTATGGTTATGCTGTTCACCAACAGCCACACCATCCGTGACGTGATCCTGTTCCCGGCGATGCGTCCGGTGAAATAAGTCGTTAAGACTAAAAAAAGCCCCGTGCGATGTTCGCCGGGGCTTTTTTATTGCGCGGCGAAGGCACGAAGCGCGTCGCGCGCGACCGTTACCTCCATGCTCATCCACGGGCTAAAGGCCCACGGTGCGGCATCGAGTGCGCGGAACAGCGCCTCAAGTTCAACCCACTGACAGTCCATCACTTCGTCTTCGTTGAGGGCGATGTCATTGATAACGCGCGCGGCATAGACCGGACAAATTTCGTTCTCGACGATCCCGGAAGGGTCTGTTTCGCAGTAGCGAAATTCCGTTGCCACCGGGGTAATGTCGACGAGCTCTGCGCCCACTTCGAAGCGGCAGCGGCGGATAATCGCCTGTTCAATCTCTTCACCCGTTTGCGGATGACCACATACGGAGTTGGTCCAGACGCCCGGCCAGGCTTTTTTACTCATTGCACGTCGGGTGACGAGACATTCACCCTGGTTATTGAACAGCCAGGATGAGAAGGCCTTATGTAGCGGCGTGTTAGACGTATGCGCGGCATACTTTTCCTGGGTGCCAATCGTCTTTCCCTGATTGTCCACTAAAATCACATGTTCCTGAATACTCATTCTTGCTCCAGTACCAAATTGCCGGAAAGGGCTGAATCATTATACGGCATTCTTATACGAACGGTTTGACCCGCAGAGCGGAAAAGGGCATGACCCAAACGAGGATCGACTGTTATCATAGTGCGCCATTCACGCTGAACGAGGATCTGATTTGTTTGCAGGAAGCCTGACCAGAAAGCCCATCACCGCCGTTTTCTGCCTGACGCTTGCGCTAATGTTAGCGGGATGTTCCGGCAGTAAATCCTCCGATATGGGCAGTTATTCCGGCGCGGTTTATACCGTAAAGCGCGGTGATACGCTGTACCGTATTTCGCGTGCGACGGGTACCAGCGTGAAGGAACTGGCGCGTCTGAATAATATCTCGCCGCCTTACACCATTGAGGTGGGGCAGAAGCTCAAGGTTAACGGCGGCTCTTCTGCAAAGAAATCGGGATCGTCAAAAGGCAAAACCGCCAAAGTGACGCCGTCCTACACGGTGCCGCAATCCTCCTGGCCGCCGGTCGGCCAACGCTGCTGGATTTGGCCAGCCAGCGGCAAAGTGGTCGTGCCGTACTCCTTATCTGAGGGCGGCAATAAAGGCATTGATATCGCGGCGGCGCGCGGAACCCCGGTCTATGCGTCCGGCGCCGGGAAGGTGGTTTACGTCGGCAACCAGCTGCGCGGATACGGTAATCTCATCATGATTAAGCACGGTGAAGACTACATCACGGCTTATGCGCACAACGACACAATGCTGGTTAATAACGGGCAAAACGTGAAGGCCGGGCAGAAGATCGCGACGATGGGCAGCACCGGAACGGACTCGGTGAAACTTCATTTCCAGATCCGCTATAAGGCTACCGCCATCGATCCGCAGCGTTATCTCCCGGCACCGGGCGGTAAACCGAAGTGCTAAGTGATTATTTTATCGCCGGTTAGCGTTGCGAAGGCTTGTCTCAAAATGCGTAAGGTCTATAATGCCTTACGCACCTCAAAGCGGGCGTAGTTCAATGGTAGAACGAGAGCTTCCCAAGCTCTATACGAGGGTTCGATTCCCTTCGCCCGCTCCAAAAGACTCCCTTTATTGCAAAACGCCATTATAATTCCTCCTTTATCAAGAAATTACCTTAGCTAAGTTGTCTC
Organism: Enterobacter sp. V87_3; assembly: GCF_029967835.1. NCBI lineage: Bacteria > Pseudomonadati > Pseudomonadota > Gammaproteobacteria > Enterobacterales > Enterobacteriaceae > Enterobacter > Enterobacter sp. V87_3. The sequence goes on from NZ_JASCAM010000028.1 coordinate 70,788, forward strand.
TAATCGTTCTATCATTGAACGATGATTTACCAACACAAGGTACATTGTTAGTTGTCACGGATACTTACTACTGAAATGAGAGTAAAACTCTTCTTCGGCGGCAGTTCCAGCCTTATACCGCGATAATCCAACATGGAGGAAAAGCCGGATCCGGGCATTGTCTCTTACACCAGACTGATCATACGTATTTCAAACCCGATGTGCGGCACTATGAGCCACGTAAACAGATTTATGGTGAACGGTACTTGCGCACCACATGCAAGCTTAATCAGCATTTCAACCACGCTCCGAAAGGTAAACGGTATCCTTGGTGCTGTATCACCAACGGGGCTTTATGGCTAATATTATCTAAAATCGGGGGGAAGAGAAAAGGCTGGTGGGTTCCAGCCTTTGGCGGTCATCTCACCTTCTTGAAGATGAGAAGGATCAGAGGTACGCAGACAGCGAAACCAACAATAGAGGCTAACGCTGAAGCAGAGTGATTTTGCGATAGATCCTTAACAAACCAAGTGCATTGAGAAGGTGTAAACTCCCCGCCCTGGCTCATTGTCTCTGAGAAGTTAACGGCGAAGACCAGATCGAAATACAGCACGATAACGTAATACGCTAAACAGATCAGCGCGATACTCACCCACCTGATCCAGAACTTCTTATTCATCATCTCACCTTTTTAAAGATCAGTAGTATGAGAGGCACGCAGATCGCAAAGCCAAAAAGGGCGACAGTAAAAACGCCATCAGTGGCTTGCATGATCGAGTCTATAGACGCGTGGTATTCTTTTAATGGGATTGGGCCAGAAAACCTCATACTTTCACTCTCGCTGAATGCGGAAAAAGAGAAGGTAGATAGCACCAGTGCGATAAAGTAGCATAGCGATACAATGACAATCCCACCCCATCGGAAAACGGTTTTTGTTCTATTCGTCATCGCCATAAGATCCCCTTAATACACCACCTCCAGTGCCGCCGGAATACGGAGACAATGAATCGCCAGTGGCTGCACCTTCCGCAGCAACATGCTGAACTACCCCGCCGGGAGTTTCCTGGAATGGTTGTAAGTTACCTGAATTAGGATATTGCTCTTTGAATACTCCTGTCATCTCAACGACAAGCATTGAGGATATATTTCCACTCTTCGCGATGAGAAATCTTTGCAGCGATACCGGAACGGTGAAATCTTCCACGGCTTCAATAGGTAGTTGGGTCGTCGTAGATGTGTAATCGTGCTCAAATACCGTAGAGCCAGCAAACTTAATCCCTGCAACTGAATGTGTGGTGCAGTTGCTGCCAGTTACGTCATACTCATCAATGGTATGGCCTCTCCTTCTTGTTGTCTCTGGCATTTTTGATGTTTGTATGGCTGGCTTACTGCTGTTCCAGAGGTCTTCGAAGAACACTCTTGTCTTCACCGGATCAGCATCGTCTATGCGGAAAACACGAGCACCCATCTCATAGAGTTCAGAACGATAGTAAACCCTTGCGTCTTCATCTTGCAGGAAGTTAAGAATACCATCTCCCGTAAAGCCTCCACGATTGGTTCTGCCGTAGCGACCATACGTGTAGAGATAGACATTATTATTCTCGTGCACCGAAACGAAAGCGTGACCTGCGTTTTTGGTTTCAGTCCAGATGTAAACGCCGTTCAATAGCGGGTTATCTTCTGGTTTGCAGGTGTCAGCAAAGCTGTTTGGCTTTTTCGCTACCTGAGCGTGTTGTTCCGGCTCTTGCACTGGGTCAGATACGGCTTTTGTTTCCACTGGTGCAGAGGTAGCTCTCACGGGTTCCTGGTAAGGGCCGTGTTTCATAAAAGTATGGGTGGCAATGAAAAAAGCCTTGCACGGGCAGGTCGAACGGCTGTAAATCGTACTGGCGGCTAACTGCCCATGAATATATTCTCCAGGGTATCCACCAACCACGCTGAAAATGCCTGGGTGTTTACCGCAGGATACCTGGCAGCCTACTGTTGCTTGTCTGTTTAGATTCGGGCCAATCTGCTTCCCTTTCGGATGTCCGGTCAGTACAGATCCCCCGCATGTTGTTTTATCGCCTTTCACAACCCAAAAGCCTATAGCCATTTTCTGAACTCCTTATTTTAGAGTGCGACTGAAGCGAGAAAATCGGCTGGCATTGCGGGGCTATTATCTAACTGGCACAGAAGAGCATAGTCTTGTGGGGTACTGATAATCACATCACCGTTATCAAGCTGACTTCCTACGAGTGCATAAGAAACGCCACTCCCGTTAGTATTGACTGATCCCGATCCGTTGATGATTTTCGCGCGTGTTCCGTCAGGGTAAACAACGTAATCACCAACCATTGCCCGATTAACTTCACTCCCGTCCTCAAGGGTAAAAGAGTCGTTAGCGCTGGCTTTCTCAATCTTCCCGCCGTTCTGGGTGAGTGCTCCAGTAGTGGCAAAACGCCAAATCGCCAGTAAAGAACGGTCTTTCATTTCTTCAACATGAGATTTGAAAATCTGGCGTTGTTCGTCGTCTGCGTTTGCCAGTTGCTCTGCACTGAATGGATTCTTAAATGATGCGAGCACAGGCGGGGTAAGTTCGTTGGTGTACTGTTTCATAAGTCCCTCTACTTGTTATGGAAATAATCACAGCGGTCATTTTACAAGCAATGGCTACATGAGCAACAAGTACTAGACCTAAGTGAAACTGCGTTTCGTAACAAAGTGAGAGATGGTTAGTGAGGCTGAAATTTTAGTTAAGTGGTGATAAAGGATAGGGGCTGGTGGCTTGTCGCTGCGCGATTGCGTGAGGTGCTGAACGGGGCAAAAAATGACGTACCCCATTCTGACAGCCACCCCGCCCAAATATCCGTGGGCTGGTGGAAATGGGGCGCTGATCGCCCCTATTGACTGCTGCAACCACTGATCCGGGTTACTCGGATTGTACTTACGCTTTAGCTCTTCCCACTCTAACAGCAGGTGATTTCTGAACCGTCGAGCCTCATTGAGATTGCGGGTTGAGGTGGTTTTACGCCACATCCGGCACGGATATAAAAATCGTAGATACTTCGGAACGAAAATCTGGAACATCCAGATCCCATCCTTTCTCTGAAATAAGTAAGCCTGGCCCTTGATTGAAACGATAATGATCCTCTATTATCACGTAATCAGTTACCTATTCTGATTACAACTCGTTATCTGTCAGTAGGTTACAGAAGTGGAATGGATTTTTGTTCGATTCCCTTCGCCCGCTCCAGTCTTCTGAAAATCAATAATTTACTATCCCTCAGTTAGTTACTTTTGGACAGATTCATCCAATGCATTTCAAGCCCGATGTGCGGCCCTATGAACCACGTAAACAGGTGAATAGTGGTAATCCGGTAGTTACAAGCCCGCCTCTGCCAGCGCTTCGCTCACACTCCTAACGGTACACGAGCACCCTGATAAGGTGTGATCCCTCTGACAATCCGATTTGGTTACTGGTGACTTTCGCAAAACGAAACCAACCAGGTTGGCCTGATGAAGTCGCTACGCTTGTTGCTTGTACCACTAACGGGGCTTTATGGCTGCTATTGTCTGAAATCTCATACATTGCATAAACATCATATGGATTGCTGTAAAGTTCATCAGTATGATTGCTTGCACAATCAGCGAATGGATACACTTTTGGAAGATAAGGGACGGGACAATATGAAAGTGACTGATGAGGCTTTGTTACGTTCAGGATTTACACCATCGGATTTGCAGAAAATAAAAAACAACGTTGAAAGCTACGGCGGAACCTTGGGGGAAGCGATTCAGGATCTGGCTAATCGATTCAGGATTGTTCTATGGATCTTTTACGCTTTCATAGCAATATTTCTCTGGGTGATTATTTCAAATGAAATAGAATACATCATATCAACTGGGATCAGTTTATCTATAGCAATGTTGATTGCTGTTTTTGTTCAACCGCCAGTCCTTTCTTACAAATCCTGGCGGTTCTGGAGAAAATACAGGGGTTAATGATTTGGTGCTTCGGTGGAAAGCAGATCAAAAATAACTTTGGCTTTGATACCGTATCCTACTATTTTCATAGTTAATTTGGGGCGGCTCATTGTGTTGACTTTGCGGTAGTAATCGTGGGGAAGCCAACGGAACAATCGCCAGGCTCCTGCTTTTCGCGCTAATCCAACAATGCTGTAGATGTTTGCGCTTAGTGTTAGTGTGTTATAAAAAGCCAGACCAGATTTAGCCTTAAACCCCATAAACTGAGCAATATTAATTACTTTGTCAGCGACCACACCTTCAGAGTTGGATTTCCCCTCAGATAAAAATTTATTCACTTCTTTAGTTATACCGTTAGTGCCATCAGCAACTAAGATTGCACCAGCGAGGACTCCAATAGGGGTCATCGTCGAGATCATGATCATTCCGCCGTAGAAAACCATCCCTGATATAATAATATTCACAGCCGAAATCATATATCCGACGATTTTATTATTTTCCTTAACAAATTCGACCTTCGCGTAAAGCTGTGCGGCTCTGGTTCTTAACAGGCGTTCTTGTTCGTGCAGATTATCCGTTTCGGCACGCAGATTTTTGATGCATGCAATGCATTCTTCATCGGTTTTAGCTCGTCGTGCAGTTTCAAATTCTTTATCTACAACCTGTTTTATCTCTTCAACAAACTTGATTCGTGTAAGACCATCCTGCAAATAGAATGCTGACAGCCGGTTTGCTGTTTCGACGAGTTTCCGGGCTTCCAGATTCACCATGGTATCTGACCATGTTCTGTTCCATCCCCTATTAAGCAGCGCGATATCCATAAAGCCTCCTTTCCCAAATGTATCTGGTCATTTTACGTGCAATAAAGTCGGAGGCAACAGGAAATACATTTCCCAATATCTGATTTTAGCGGAAAGAACACATGTTCAAACCTTGAAACTCCACGCCACAATTCTTTATTTTTCATTGTCCGACGTTCCAAACGTATTGAAGTATGGGCAGGACTGCGAGCGAGTCACCAACGTGACCAAGTAAATGCTGTTTTCGTATCCCCTATATTCTCCAGTGCAGCCTCGCATCCATGCCCGGCAAAAAATCCAGCCGACGACAAGCCACAGCACTAAGAGTGCCGCAATCTCAAAGTATATTTTCATGGTTGTTTTTATAGATTTGATTACTAATGTGGTAATGATTTGAAGGGGTATTTTGTAAGGTAGCGGCTGACAGGACAAGCAACTAATTCTAATTGGATATTAGCAATACTGATAATTCGCTTATGATAATAAGAAAAGGGGCTTTAGCTACTTGTACACTAATCATTTTCACAACCCGCCCCGTGGGTGCCCCGCTTCGCCTGCGCCAGGCCTTGTTTAAAAGCGCTTTTCTTCGTCAAATATCGCTTCATGATGCCTGCCTTTCGTTCCGTCTGACAATGTCAGGCAGGAAACCAACCAGAGCATGACATGCACAAAAACATGAAGCATCCGGCGTGAGCAGCGTTGTGACTGTCTTTTCGTTTACCCACCTTATAGCCACAACGATCGCCTGAGGCTATGCTTCATCCTGCATCATAATAATTAAGAGGCAATGTCATGGATAAAGAGCTCCTGGAAGCGGGGTACCGGGCCTATACCGGTGAAAAAATTGATGTCTATTTCAACACCGGCATCTGCAAACACTCGGGAAACTGCGTGCGCGGCAGCGCGGCGCTGTTCGACCTGAAACGTAAACCGTGGATTATGCCTGATGAAGTGGACGCTGAAACGGTTGTACGCGTCATTGATACCTGCCCAAGCGGTGCGCTGAAGTATCGCCAAAAATAAGTGAGGAACCATGGATATTCTGGAAGGCCATAATATGTTTTACGTGAACGATGCGAACGGGAATAAGGTTGCCGAGATTGTTTTCGTGCCAACCGGCGAGCACCTGAGCATTATTGAGCATACCGACGTTGACCCAAGCCTGAAAGGGCAGGGCGTTGGCAAACAGCTGGTGGCGAAAGTGGTGGAAAAAATGCGCGGTGAGCAGCGTAAAATTATCCCGCTCTGCCCGTTTGCCAAACACGAGTTTGATAACACCCGCGAGTATGACGATATTCGCGCCTGATCCGTCGACAGGGACGTCATCAACACCCATCCGCATGTAACAGCCTGAAAAATAAAGACCTGTTAATTAGCATGGTGATTAATTGTAAATGAGAATGATCTTGATATTCATTCTCATTGGCATTAATGTTTGCTCGTTGTTTATTCAATTTACGGGCGAAACCTTCAAATATAGAAGGTAAGACATTGATCACTATGAAAAAGAATAGTTTTACGGCATGGCTGCTTTTCTGTAGCACTCTGGTCCTGACTGGCTGCCAGTCAATGGATACTCCACCGCAGCCTGCTGCGCAACTTCCTCTCACCTCTCGCATTATTGATGCGCAAACGGGCAAGACGCTTACGCCCGATGCACTTCTGGCGGTGCTGAGCCGTGCGCCGACGGCGATCGTCGGTGAAGAGCACACCAACGCCGATCATCACGCCATTGAGCTTTGGCTTTTGCAAAACATGGTCAAGAAACGCCCGCAGGGCAGCGTGTTGCTGGAGATGTTAACCCCAGACCAACAGCCTGCGGTTGACCGTGTTAAACAGGCGCTGCATGACGGGGCCGCAATGCGCGAGCCGCGGATCCAGGAGGCGCTGCGCTGGAACGCGGGGTGGCCGTGGCCGCTGTATGGCGCGCTGGTGATGACCGCGCTTAAGGCCGATTACCCTTTGCTGGCGGCCAATATTACGCGCGAACGGATCGGCGAAATTTACCAAAATCCCGTTTTCCCGGCGGGTGAAAACTCCTCTCAGAAAACTGTCCGCGACGCTCAGGCGTCCATCATCTACCTGATGCACGGCGGCGACATCCAGGCGGCGCAGATACAGGCGATGGTCGCTATCCAGCAAAACCGCGATCGGGCGATGGCGCAGGCGCTGATCGACGCGCCTAAGCCTGCTGTTCTGTTCGCCGGTGGCTACCATGCGGCGAAAGATATCGGTGTGCCAGTGCACATCCAGGATCTCAACGGCTCCGCGCCTGTCGTCCTGATGCTCGCGACTGAAGGCACCACGATAACGGCGAAGCAGGCGGATTACGTCTGGTTTGTGCCGGCCAGCAAACCATGAACCTGCACTGTGATATTCGCGCGCCCTGGGTAAGAGGGGCGGCCACCAGCGTCATTGCGCACGCCGCCATTGCGCTGCCGTTTATCCTGCATTTCGCCAGCCTGCCGCCGGTAGCCTCCCCGGCGGCGGTCATGGTCGCCTGGTCACCCGAGCTTGAAGTCTCGCTGCTTCACCCGACGCTGCCCCCCGGCATCAGCCAGCAGCGGAAGGTTGAGGCGATGAGCGCCGAAGACGCGCCGCAGCGTAAAGAAATGCCGGTGCTGCCGGTCGTCGACGAGGCGGAATTCCAGACGGTGGCGCGCAAGCCCGTGCAAAAAACGGTGAAAAAAACCGAGGTGAAAAAGACACCTCACCAGCAGCAGCGGGAAGAGAAGGGCAACGCGACCCTGACCAGCCGCGCGGCACCGCCCGTGCAGGCCATCGTCAGCACGCGCAACGCCGCGCCGCTTGATACGGACTCCGCCGTGCAAAGTCGCCAGACAATCGGCTGGGAGGCGCTGGTGAAAGGCAAAATCAACCGCATGCGCAATTACCCCGAAGATGCCCGACGGCGCAAACGCACCGGCACAGTGGTGATTGCCTTTAGCGTGAATGGCCGGGGTGAAGTGCTGGCCAGTCGGCTGGTGGACTCCTCCGGCACGCTGTCGCTTGACCGCGCCGCGCTGGATGCCCTGCAAAAAGCGCAGCCGCTCCCGCAGCCGCCGGCCAGTATTTTGCGCAACGGTATTCATAACGTGACGTTACCCGTGGAGTTTACGCTTCTCAGGATTTAAAACCGAAAGGACGACAAATGCACTATTTCCGGTTAATGGCCGCAGGCATTCTGCTTGCGGCACAGTGGGCTATTGCCCAAAACCTGCCGCAGCCGCCGGTGGCCAAAAAAGTGACCCATGCGACGGAAATGTTTGGCGACACACGTCAGGACGACTATGCCTGGATGCGCGACGATACCCGCCAAAATAAAACGGTGCTGGATTATCTGCGTCAGGAGAATCTCTACACGCAGCATATTTCCGCCACGTGGCAGCCGTTAAAAACGCAGATATATAAAGAGATGCAGGCGCGACAGGTTGAGGATAATTATACCCAGCCGGTACGTAAGGGACATTACCTTTATAAAGTCGACTATCAGCGCGGGGCGAATTTTCCGCGGATCCTGCGCCAGAAAGAGGGCGAGACGAAATGGGCACTGGTGCTGGATACCGCCGGGCGCAGCAAAAATCACGACTATTATGCGCCGGGGCGTTTTACCGTCAGTGAAGATAATCGCTATATCGCGCTGGCGGAAGATTATACCGGCGACGGGCAGTACCGTATCTCGGTCTATGACAGCCAGAATCGGCAATGGCTGAAAACGCAAATTAAACAGGCCTCTGACGATATCGTTTTCAGCAATGACGGCAAACTGCTCTATTACGTGGCACTTCAGCCCGAGACGCTAACGCCAGACAACGTAATGCGCGTGGAGTTAAGCACCGGAAACAGGCACGCCATCTGGCAGGAAAAAGACGGCCAGTTTTATACCGGCATCGCGCGTTCGGCCTCAGATAAGTATTTACTTATTACCCTTAGCGCCAATGATACCTCCGAAGTGCGCTATCTCGCTTTAGATCATCGCGATGCGCCTTTGCAGCTCCTACGCCCGCGCAGCAGCGGGACGGAATATTACGCCGATCACGCCAATGGCCGCTTTTATATTCGCAGTAACCACCAAAATAAACGCTTTGGCCTGTATCAGGGGGTCGGAAAAACGGCCTGGCAGCGGGTACTGACGCCTGAGAAAGATTATGAGCTGGAAGGGTTTACCTTATTTAACCGTGCGGTGGTGGTCGCAGAGCGCTACGACGGGAAAACCCATTACCGCAAATTGAATTTTGCGGACAACCACTGGCAGTCATTACATTTTCCGGATCAAACCTATATGGCGCGGACCGGCAATAATAGCGATGGCCGCGCCACCGTCTTTCACTATATCTACGCCTCGCTCGACCGCCCGCTTGGGTATTACACCTGGGATCTGGCGAGCGGTAAGGTCACGCGCATCCATCAAAAAGCCGTCCCCGGGCTGGTGGAAGGCACCTATACCAGCAGGCTGATCTTCGTTCCCGCGCGCGACGGCGAGTCCATTCCCGTGTCGCTTGTCTGGCGAAAAGATCGCTTTACGCAGGGACATAACCCGCTGCTGGTTTACGGCTACGGGGCCTACGGCATGAGCCTGGACGCGGCGTTCAGCGTGCCGCGCATGAGCCTGCTGGATCGCGGTTTTGTCTTCGCGCTGGCGCACGTGCGCGGCGGCGGCGAGAAGGGCATGGGCTGGTATCTGGCGGGCAAAAAAGCCAATAAGCAGAACAGCTTCAACGACGTTATCGACGCCACGCGGGGCCTGGTGAAACAGGGCTATGGCGACGCCCGTCGCGTCTACGGCATGGGCGGCAGCGCGGGCGGCCTGCTGCTTGCGGGTGCGGTGAACCAGGCACCAGATCTTTTCCAGGCCGTGGTGCTGCAGGTGCCGTTTGTCGATGTGCTCAACACCATGCTGGATAAAACCCTGCCGCTCACTCAGCAGGAGTACGGCGAATGGGGCAATCCTAATACGGTAGCAGACTACAACGCCATCAGAGCCTGGAGCCCCTACGACAATATTACGCCAAACGCCTGGCCGACGATGCTTGTCACCACAGGGCTGTATGACTCCCGCGTGCCTTACTGGGAAGCGGCAAAGTACGTCGCGCGTCTGCGCGCAACCAATACGCAAAAAAATAACGTTCAGCTCCTGAACGTCAATATGAATTCGGGGCATAGCGGCCGCAGCGGTCGTTATTCCCGTCTTGAGGACTCCGCCGAGGCGTTTAGTTTCCTCATTTTTGTTGATAGCCAGAAAAATAAATAAGGGGTGTATTTTGAAAAGCACACACGTCGTTGGCTATATGCTGACAGGGTGTCTTATTGTTCCCGTTACCACCTTCTCCGCTGAGAAAGAAGGGGAATCGGTATTTTCGACATTGACCATTACGGATAACGCACAGGCGGAAACGAACCATCCCGGCTCGTCGGCAGAAACCTATACGCGCCCGGGTGCCTACAGCTCGCGCACGCTGAACGAGAATCTGCAAAGCCTGGACGCCTCGTTGCGCAGCATGGCGGGGACATACACGCAAATCGATGCGCTACAGGGGGCGGTGAACGTTAACATTCGTGGGATGAGCGGGCTGGGGCGCGTTAATACCATGGTGGATGGCGTGACCCAGACATACTACGGTATGGCACCCACGACCTATCACTTCGGGCAAAATAACGGCGCAGGCGTGCTGATCGATCCTAACTTTCTTGCCGGGGTTGACGTTACGCGCGGCAGCAGCGCCGGATCGCAGGGCGTGAACGCCCTGGCGGGCAGCGCCAACATGCGCACGCTGGGCATTGACGATGTGATCAAAGCGGGAAGGCAAACCGGCGTCCTCTCGCGCTTTTCGGTTGGCGATAACGGCCTGGGGCGGACCGGGATGGTGACGGTGGCCGGTAAGGCCGATCCCTTTGATAACGGCGGGCTGGTTGGCGCGCTGGTGGGGATCAGCGGCAGCCGGACCTACGCCACCTTCGATAACGGCGGTGGGCGCAGCAGCAGTGAGTTTATCGGCGAGGACGTGAAGTATATGCGCCAGGAGCCACGCTCCCAGCTGTATAAGCTCAACTTTGATCCTAATCCGTACCATCACATCGAGTTTGCCGGGCGTAACTATCAAAACGTCTTTACCCGACGCGATATCACCAGCGACGATTACTACCTGCGCTACAACTTTGCGCCGCTCACCGAGCTGATCGATTTTAACCTGCTGGCCAGCACGAGCCGTGCCGAGCAGGATTACAAGCCGGAATCGCTGTACAACTTTAATAACGCCTCGACGGAGAATAAATCGAACGCGCTGGATATGAGTAACACCAGTCGGTTCCGCTACGCCGATATTGACGTCGCGTTTCTGTTCGGCGGTAAGCTGATGGACACCGAATACACCCGCCGTTTTGAGCAGGACAATGATACCGACAGGAACGCCTTTGTGCCGTCCGGTAAGCAGAAGATTTCGTCGCTTTATACCGGCTTAACCCTGAATAAAAGCATCTACCAGCTCGATCTCAACCTCAACTACACCCGCAGCAAGGTGTCAGGCATAAAACCGGCCTGTGACGCCAACGAAAAATGTTTCCCGCAGGGGGAGGCAACGATCGACCTGGACGATAAAGCGCTCAACCCGTCCGCGACCCTGTCTGCCCAGGTCACGCCATGGCTGCAGCCTTTCGTCGGCTGGAGTCGCTCCTCCCGCGCGCCTAACGTGCAGGAGGTCTTTTTCGCGAACGAGGGCGGCGCGTCGATGAACCCGTTCCTGAAACCGGAGAAGGCGGATACCTGGCAGGCGGGCGTCAATATCGTCAAAGAGGGGCTGCTGACGGAAAGGGATTCGTTCCACATGAAGGCGCTGGCCTACGAGTCGCGCATTAAAGATTACATCAACAGCGAATCCTTTTTCCTGTGCTACGACGGGTCGCGCTGCAAGGATATTGATAACTCGTCGAGCGGCTTCAATGCCAATATCTACATCAATACGCCGTCCCCGGTAACGTCCCGGGGATATGAAATCGAAGCCGGATACGATGTCGGCTATGCCTATGTCAACGTCACCTGGAGCAAGCAGCAGACGGATCAGCCTACCTCTATCGCCAGCACAAGCTACAGCTTTGCCTACGACGACATGAGCGATCTGCCTGACTATTACGCCACGCTGGATCTTGGCGCTCGCTTTTTCGATGAAAAGCTGGTGGTGGGGAGCCTGTTTAAATTCACCGGGAAATCAAAACGCCTGAGCACCGAAGGCATCAGTATTGATTCGAATACGGTCCCGAAAGAGAGCATGCCTGATATTCCGACCATCGTCGATCTCTACAGTAGCTATCAGGTGACGGATAACGTCCTGCTGCGTCTGGGCGTGCAGAATGTCACTAACCGCGATTACTCCGAGGCGCTCAACCGCATGAATCAGAGCCTGGACAATGCCGTTGAAGGGGCGTCGCTGAATACCACGGCGCGCGGCCGAACCTGGATTGCGGGCGGGGAAATTCGCTTCTGATAAAAAGCGGTGTTCAGCCGGGCGCTGAACACCGTGTGTTTAACCGACGAACATTACCGATACGCACAGCACGCCGACGATCAGCGTCAGCAGGTTGCCGATGGAGCGGTACGGCTTGAGCGAAGGGATAAGGTAGGTCGAAAGCGTTGGCATGATGAACAAGATCATGGCAATAAGCGGGCCGCTGATGGCGTAAATCATCGAGATGGCATTCGGATTAATGCAGCAGACCACAAAGGTGATCAGCGACACGCCCAGAATGGAAATCGCGCGGTTAAAGGCGCGGCTTTTCTTCACGCCCACCTGATTCAGGCCCGATTTGACGATCTCCGTTGCCCCTTCAATCACCCCGAAATAGGTGCCAAGGAACGATTTTGACATCGCGACAATCGCCACAATAATGCCGGAGACCCCCAGCCAGGCCGGAGACGAAGGCATCATCGACAGCGCAGAGAGGATGGTGACCCCTTCCTCTTTGGCGGCGACGATATAGGACGGCGGGATCGAGAGCAGGCAGCTGAACACAAAGAACAGCACGCTCAGGCAGATGATCAGGTAAGCCACCTTCATGATTTTTTTGCATTTACCCATGGCCGCGTCACCGTATTTTTCGCGACGGTCAACGGCAAACGTCGAGATAATCGGGGTATGGCTAAAAGCGAAAACCATCACCGGGATCGAAATCCACACCTGATGCAGCGTATGTTTATCGAACGCCATCTGGCTGGTCAGAAGCGTTGGCTCCCAGCTGCCGGTCAGATAGAGCGACACAAACAGGAAATAGGCAATCAGCGGGAAGACGAGGAAACCCATGACCTTGATGGTGATGTGGCGGCCCATCAGGAAGATCAGATTTAACACCAGCACCACGCCAAAGCTCACCAGCATGCGCTCCGGGAGCGTAATCGTCATGCGCTTCGCCAGCTGTTCGGTTAAGGAGTTGGTGATCGCCACCGCGTAGATCAGCACCACCACAAAGAAGGCGATGAAATAGAGCGTGGTGATCAGGTTACCGATCTTCTTGCCGTAGTAGTGATTCACCGCGCCGGTGATGCCCTCGTTGCCTGTGGTTTTCGAGGACAGGATAAACTGCGCGAGCGCTTTATGCGGCCAGTAGGTTAAGGGATATGCCACGAGGGCGGTAATCAGCAGGACGAGTGCGCCTGCGGAGCCGAGCTGAATGGGCAAGAACAGCGTTCCTGCGCCCACGGCAGTGCCGTAGAGGGCGAAACTCCAGAGAGTCTCTTCTTTTGACCAAATTTTCGACATTAGAGCAACGTATCAACTGTAAAACGAACAAAAAGAAGTGCAATTTATCATAATTGTGAGCGGAGGGCGCAGTTGCTTCGAAGGAGATTGGCCGGCGATGTAAGCCGGCCTGAGGGAAATCAGTTTGCCAGGGCGCGTCGCTGCTGGCGTCGCTTGATGATTTTCTCGCGCAGAGTGTCATACGCCCAGTTATAAAACATGGTGTAGGGCAGGAAGAACAGGAAGAACCCAATCTCCAGGGACAACGCCTGCCACAGCGTGACGCCCAGCACCGCAGCAACGATGGAGACGCCGATGACGATAAACCCGCACTCGAACCCTAGCGCGTGCAGGGCGCGCACTTTAGCCGTGCGTTTGATGCGGTGAACGGGCCAGAACCGGTCGAAGCCAAAGTTATAGATAATGTTCCAGAGCATCGCGGTGGTCGCCAGAATAATGGTTAACCCGCCCATTTCAACGACGGAGCGCTGCATAAAATACGCCGCCGTCGGGGCGAGGATCGCCGTGGCAATCCCTTCAAAACAGACGGCATGAAAGATCCGCTCCGGCAGTTTACGTTGGAGTGCATCCTGATGTTGCATAGCATTAGACCTCGTTATTTCGCCAGATGGGGCGTTAATGCCGCCTATTTTTATCGCTAAAGATGATATATAAAAGATGGTATCCATCGATAAAGTAGATACTTCATGCGTTACTCTCCCGAAGCTCTCACCGCCTTTGTTGAAACCGTTGCCGCCGGCTCTTTTTCCGCCGCCGCGCGCCGCCTGCGCAAAAGCCAGTCCACCATCAGCACCTCGATAGCGAACCTGGAGGCCGACCTCGGGTTTGATCTCTTCGACCGCTCGGCGCGCCAGCCGGTGTTAACCAGCCAGGGCGAGCAGGTGCTGGGCTACGTGCAGTCGATTCTTGCCGCCAGCGCCCGTCTGGACGAGCTGGCGGTGTCGCTGACCGCGCAGACCGAAGCGCGCCTGACGTTCGTGCTTTCCGATACGCTCAACCCGGACGTACTGGAAGATCTGATGAACCAGTTCGACCAGCGTTTTCCCCATACGGAATTCGAATGCCTGATTGGCGAGGAAGAGGACGTCATCGACCTGCTGCAGAAGGAGCGGGCGCAGATTGGCCTGACGGAAGCGCGGGAAAGCTACCCGACCGATATTGGCGTGACCCGGCTTCCCATGCAGACCCGGATGGCAATCTACGTCTCGGCGAACCACCCGCTGGCGGGTCAGCATGAGACGAAAGCCGATGAACTGCACGGCTGGCGCGAGCTTCAGCTGAGCACCTACCTCGAGCGGGAGGCGACGCGGGCGCGCGGGCCGGTCTGGTCCGCGCCGAATTACCTGTTACTCCTGAGTATGGCCGTGCAGGGCTTTGGCTGGTGCGCGTTGCCCTGTGCGCTGGTGGATGAATTCGCGGCCGCAAAATCGCTGGTTCAACTCAACGTGCCGGGCTGGCCGCGATCGATAGCCATCGATCTGCTGTGGAATAAACGATCGCCACCTGGCGTCGCGGGAAGCTGGCTGCGCCAGTATTTGCAGGACGCACGCTAATCCTTGTGATTAAACTCACTATTTTTAAACAATTGCATCAATTGTTGATAACAATCCTCTACTATCGTCCTGTCATTTTGCACAGAGGTCGTGATGAAAGATGTCGTTATAGTGGGTGCGTTGCGTACGGCTATCGGCTGTTTTCAGGGAGCGCTTGCGCGTCACTCTGCGGTCGATCTTGGCAGCGTGGTGGTCAAAGCGCTGGTCGAACGCAGCGGGATCGCCGCACATGAAATAGACGAGGTGATCCTCGGCCAGGTGCTGACCGCGGGCGCGGGGCAAAACCCTGCCCGTCAGGCGGCGCTCAAGGGCGGTTTGCCGAATACCGTCTCTGCGATAACCATCAACGATGTCTGTGGCTCGGGCTTAAAGGCGCTCCACCTGGCGACCCAGGCCATCCAGTGTGGCGAAGCGGAGGTGGTGATTGCCGGAGGCCAGGAGAACATGAGCCGCGCCCCGCACGTCCTGACCGACAGCCGCACCGGCGCGCAACTCGGCAACAGCCAGCTGCTCGACAGCCTGGTGCATGACGGGCTGTGGGATGCCTTCAATGACTATCACATGGGCGTAACGGCAGAGAATCTGGCGCGTGAATACGGCATCAGCCGTGAGCTTCAGGACGCCTACGCCCTGAGTTCACAGCAAAAGGCGCGTGCCGCCATTGATTCCGGGCGTTTTCGCGATGAAATCGTCCCGGTCAGCACACAGCGGCAGAACGGCGAGGCCATTGCGGTGGACACCGACGAGCAGCCGCGCACCGACGCCAGCGCAGAAGGGCTGGCAATGCTCAATCCCGCTTTTGAAACGCTTGGATCCGTCACCGCAGGCAATGCCTCGTCCATTAACGACGGTGCGGCGGCGGTGCTGATGATGAGCGAAAGCAAAGCGCAGGAGCTGAATCTCCCTGTGCTCGCGCGCATTAAAGCCTTTGCCAGTGTAGGCGTCGATCCTGCGCTGATGGGGATCGCCCCGGTGTATGCCACCCGACGCTGCCTTGAGCGCGCGGGCTGGCAACTTTCCGACGTCGATCTGATAGAGGTTAACGAAGCCTTTGCGGCGCAGGCGATTTCGGTGGGCAAAATGCTGGAATGGGATCCGCTACGGGTTAACGTTAACGGCGGGGCAATCGCACTCGGTCATCCGATTGGCGCGTCTGGCTGCCGCATTCTGGTCTCCCTGGTCCACGAAATGAAAAAACGTAACGCTCACAAAGGGCTGGCAACGCTCTGTATCGGCGGTGGGCAAGGGGTGGCGCTGGCGATTGAACGCTGACGGTTCTGCCTCTGAGAAAACCTCCTGCCGGGAGGTTTTTTTTTGACATCCGGAAATCTATTTTTACCCTTATCAGCTCTTTCTGATGCATTTAAAAACGCTTGCGCGCGAAATAATTAACGTCGCTAAGTGCTTTGTGTGATCTCTCTCCTGAAATTTACCCTTAATCGCCGCGTTTTGTTGATGGGCTTCACGTCCATTCTTGCCAAAAAAAGTGAAACAAATAATTTCGATCCTGGTCACTAAAATAACGCTATTTAAAAAATAAACTCCAGTTTCATAAAAACGAAACGTTATTTTAATTGAGGGTTTTGTCATGTTTAAACAATCTCTGGTCCTTGCTTCCCTTATTGGTGCGTCATTCGCGGCACAGGCTGTCACGGTCGACCTGCGCCACGAATACATCGATAGCGGCTCGAATGCGGACCGCGTCTCGGTCTCGCATCGCTTTGCCAATGGCCTGGGTTTTTCTGTTGAAGCGAAATGGAAATCCGGTGGTGATAAGGCCGACCGGCCATTTACCGATATGGTGGGTAACGGTCATGAAGATCAAATTAGCTGGCGCTGGAAAGCCACGGACAATATTGCGCTGACGCCTGCATTTACTATTGAGAGCAATGACAGCCGAACTATCTATAAACCGAATCTGCATCTGCAATATAGCTTCGACAGTGGCTTCTATGTGGCTGCGCGTTACCGCTATGAATATACCCGCTATCCGTCCAGCGCAAATAAAGAAGACGATAAAGTTAACCGTGGCGATGCGTGGGTAGGCTGGGTATTAGGCGACTGGCGTACCGAGCTGAACTATGTTTATGCGAAAAGTTCAGAAGGCATGGTTCGTAATAACAATAAAGATTACTCCAACGAATATAACGCCAAGCTGGCGTATAAATGGGATAAAAACTGGGCGCCGTATGTTGAAGTTGGCAACGTGGGCGTGAAAGAGACCGATGAGCGTCAGACCCGTTTCCGTTTAGGCGTGGCGTACTCGTTCTAATCATTCAGCCCCTTCCCCAAAACCCGCCGGGTGGCGCTAACGCTTACCCGGCCTGCTCTTTTCCTCTACGTCTCTGGCTGGCAAAAAATAATCGCGCAATCAGCTAAAAAAAAGCCCTCCGTAGCGGAGGGCAAGGCCAGTTACAGAAACACAAACTCAAATCATGCATGCAACATGTCGGGTTGCTCGGGGAGTTTCGCGATATAGAGCGCCGGTTTGCCGTCTTTATCGGAACTGTACAGTACCGCCTTATCATCCGGAGTAAAGGAGGGATGCGGATGGGTGACCTGGCGGCTGTTCGCGACCGTCGCCCAGGAGGTATCGTGACGGGCGATACGGAACCAGGCTTTTTCCGCCACGTTAAAGCCATAAAGATATGGATCGTTATCGATAGTGTAGCCACCGGTGTCTTTCACATCGACCGGCGTGCCGGAGCCATCGCCTACCAGCAGGGTGCCGTCAGCGTTGCTCATCAGGTGTGAACAGGCGGGCATCTGCATCACCTCTTCATTCACGCCGCTCTCCGGGTTAAAGCGGCTGATGGTGCGCCCCTGTTGCCCTTTTAAATAAGAGACATATATCAGCGCAGAACCGTCCGGTACCCAGAATTCGTGGGTGCAGCTTTCGCCTTCCGCGTGCGCTTTTACCTTACGTACGTTGCTACCGTCTTCGTTAACCAGCCACATGCGGGCATCGACCAGGTCGTGCGGGCCTTCATGGCAGAAGGCCACGGTATTGTCATCAAACGGGCGATAGATCGGATGGCCGAGCCAGATTTTCTCGTCGAGAATGGTCGTGCTTTCGCCGGTTTTCAGGTCCACGCGCAGCAGGCGGCAGTGCGGCCCTTTGTGGAAAAAGTCGTGGAAAATTTTCCAGTCGTTTAGCGGCGTCCAGTCAGCTTTGTCAATTTCGATCCCCACCAGTTTGGTGCAGTCGCTGTTGGCAACCCAGGTACCATAGCCGACCCACTCATCGGGGACGCGGTACACTTCGCGCTCGGCCAGGGTCTTTAAATTCACCTCCAGCAGCGTGCGATCGTTCTTCACATAGTAGAACGAAGTGTCATCCGGCGAGAGGAACCCGCCGAAGGTGTTATCACCCGCACCTTCCGTCAGCTGCACCGCTTCTGCATTTTTCAGATCCAGCAGGTAGTAATTCCAGTGACCGTCAAATTCCCCGGCAAACAGCAGATGGCTGCCATCGTTAAAGAAGCACTTCTGGTAGAAGTAGTTGCGATGACAGGTTACCTCGGGCGGGGTCAGGCGGGTGACTTCCACGCCCGTATCCGGATCGCGGCTGACCGCATAGTTCAGCTTGACCCGCATACCTTTAGCCATAATGCACTCCTTTAAAAGAGAAAAGTTGAATTGAAAACTTGCCTCTAAATTATCAAAACATCGTTTCAATGTGTGTGACTGGCCGCGCACTTTGTAATAAAGAGTGACCGCTAAGCCGCAATCTTTGATTTTTAACGCGAAATGTTTTTGTCGGCGTTAAAAGTTGAAGGTTTTATAATGCTTTGTTTCTTATCATAAATATTCATTTTGTCCCCTTGCTCTCATTTCACTGACACCAGACAATCGTGATCCGAACGCCATTTTTGCTATAAACTCACAGAAAAATTGAAACGTTGTTTTAAATGTAATTGAAAACCCCTGATTCAAGGGATAGTATGTCTTCATCAACAAAACGGAACATCGTTTCGTTAATTATCTCTGCCTTCGGGCACGATCAATTCTGGAGGTTAAGGTGGACGTCAGACAAAGCATCCACAGTGCGCATGCAAAAACGCTGGATACCCAGGGGCTGCGCAGTGAGTTTTTAGTTGAGCAGGTTTTTACAGCCGATAACTACACCATGGTGTATAGCCACATTGACCGCATTATCGTCGGTGGGATCATGCCGGTTGCAAAAAACGTCTCAGTAGGCGGGGAAGTGGGTAAGCAGCTGGGCGTGAGCTATTTTCTGGAGCGTCGTGAGCTGGGCGTGATCAACATCGGCGGGCCGGGCACCATTACCGTCGACGGCCAGTGCTACGAAATCGGCCATCGCGATGCGTTGTACGTGGGGAAAGGGGCCAAAGAGGTGGTGTTTGCCAGCATCGACAGCGGTAAACCTGCGAAGTTTTACTACAACTGCGCCCCGGCCCATACCTCTTATCCCACCAAAAAAGTGACCCCGGCGGACGTGGCTCCGGTCACGCTTGGCGATGACCTCACCAGCAACCGCCGCACCATCAACAAATACTTTGTGCCGGATGTGCTGGAAACCTGCCAGCTGAGCATGGGGCTGACCGAGCTGGCGCCGGGTAACCTGTGGAATACCATGCCGTGCCATACCCACGAACGCCGCATGGAAGTTTACTTCTATTTCAATATGGATGACGACGCCTGCGTGTTCCACATGATGGGGCAGCCGCAGGAAACGCGTCATATCGTGATGCATAACGAACAGGCGGTCATTTCGCCGAGCTGGTCGATTCATTCAGGCGTGGGAACGAAGGCCTATACCTTCATCTGGGGTATGGTCGGTGAAAACCAGGTCTTCGATGACATGGACCACGTCGCAGTAAAAGATCTGCGCTAGTCGCAGGCAGTTAAGTTTAAACCTGCCTGTTGGTGACAGGCGCTGATAGAGTGAGGAACAAACATGATTCTGGATGCATTTTCTCTGCAGGGTAAAGTGGCTGTCGTGTCCGGTTGTGACACCGGGCTGGGTCAGGGGATGGCGTTAGGCCTGGCGGAAGCGGGCTGCGATATCGTGGGCATCAACATCGTTGAACCAACGGAAACCATCGAGCGCGTTACCGCGCTGGGCCGCCGCTTCCTGAGCCTGACCGCCGACCTGCGTCAAATTGACGTCATCCCGGAGCTGCTGGAGCGCGCGGTGGCGGAGTACGGACATATCGATATTCTGGTCAACAACGCGGGCCTGATCCGTCGCGAAGACGCGATCAGCTTTAGCGAGCGCGACTGGGACGACGTCATGAACCTGAACATCAAGAGCGTGTTCTTTATGTCTCAGGCGGCGGCGAAGCACTTTATTGCCCAGGGCAACGGTGGCAAGATCATTAATATCGCGTCGATGCTCTCCTTCCAGGGCGGTATTCGCGTGCCATCCTACACGGCGTCTAAAAGCGCGGTAATGGGCGTTACCCGCCTGCTGGCGAACGAGTGGGCGCAGCACAACATCAACGTTAACGCGATTGCACCGGGCTACATGGCGACTAACAATACCCAGCAGCTGCGTGCTGATGAAGAGCGTAGCGCGGCTATCCTTGAGCGTATCCCTGCGGGACGCTGGGGCCTGCCGAGCGATCTGATGGGGCCGGTTGTCTTCCTGGCTTCCCCGGCGTCTGACTATATCAACGGTTACACCGTGGCCGTTGACGGCGGCTGGCTGGCGCGTTAATACCCCAGTCGGTAATAACCTCTGCCCTTGGGCGGAGGTTTTTTTTGCCTCGAAATACCCATTATCCATATCGCTAAAGATGAAAAATCCATATTGATAAGCGTGGGTTGATGCTGGTCACACTATAATCTGTTGTAAATTAAGAAATTAGTCAAAACAGAGGATTATTCAGGATTAGTTGAAAGTGTAATGTCCATCACATAACGCTACCTTGCAGCGAAATAATCCATATCTTCACCAGTTCCGGCCTGACACTTTTCCGCGCTATCTCGTAATTTCAGTGAACGAATTTCGCTGTTCAGGCAGGAAACTATGACATCTCTCAATGACTCTACCCTCATGCCTGCGGCGCTGCGCGACACCCGCCGCATGAACCAGTTTGTCTCCGTCGCGGCGGCCGTAGCGGGTCTGTTGTTTGGGCTGGATATCGGCGTTATCGCCGGTGCGCTGCCGTTTATCACCGATCATTTCACGTTAAGTCATCGCCTGCAGGAGTGGGTGGTGAGCAGCATGATGCTGGGCGCCGCAATTGGGGCGTTGTTCAACGGCTGGCTCTCGTTCCGCCTGGGACGAAAGTACAGCCTGATGGTCGGGGCGATCCTGTTTGTGGCCGGTTCACTGGGGTCGGCGTTTGCCACAAGCGTTGAGGTGCTGTTGCTCTCCCGCGTGCTGCTTGGCGTGGCTGTGGGGATCGCCTCCTACACCGCGCCGCTGTATCTCTCCGAAATGGCGAGCGAGAACGTGCGCGGCAAGATGATCAGCATGTATCAGCTGATGGTGACGCTCGGCATCGTGCTGGCGTTTCTTTCCGATACCTGGTTCAGCTACACCGGTAACTGGCGCGCCATGCTCGGCGTGCTGGCGTTGCCCGCGCTGTTGCTGATGGTGCTGGTGATTTTTCTGCCGAATAGCCCGCGCTGGCTGGCGCAAAAAGGCCGCCACGTCGAGGCGGAAGAAGTGCTGCGAATGCTGCGTGACACCTCTGAAAAAGCGCGTGACGAGTTGAACGAGATCCGCGAAAGCCTGAAGCTGAAGCAGGGCGGCTGGGCGCTGTTTAAGGTCAACCGCAACGTGCGCCGCGCCGTGTTTCTGGGAATGCTCTTGCAGGCGATGCAGCAGTTTACGGGCATGAACATCATCATGTACTACGCCCCGCGCATCTTTAAAATGGCGGGCTTCACCACGACCGAGCAGCAGATGATCGCCACCCTGGTGGTCGGGCTGACCTTTATGTTCGCCACCTTTATTGCCGTATTTACCGTCGATAAAGCCGGACGTAAACCGGCGCTGAAAATTGGCTTTAGCGTGATGGCGCTCGGTACGCTGATCCTCGGCTATTGCCTGATGCAGTTTGATCAGGGCACGGCGTCGAGCGGGCTTTCCTGGCTCTCCGTCGGCATGACCATGATGTGCATTGCCGGTTATGCAATGAGCGCCGCGCCGGTGGTGTGGATCCTGTGCTCTGAAATTCAGCCGCTAAAATGCCGCGACTTTGGTATCACCTGTTCCACCACCACCAACTGGGTGTCGAACATGATTATCGGTGCGACGTTCCTGACGCTGCTGGATGCCATTGGTGCAGCGGGAACATTCTGGCTCTACACGGTGCTGAACGTGGCGTTTATTGGCGTAACGTTCTGGCTGATCCCAGAAACCAAAGGGGTGACGCTGGAGCATATTGAACGCAAGCTGATGGCGGGGGAGAAGTTAAAAAACATAGGCGTGTGATTTTATTGCCCGGTGGCGCTTACGCTTACCGGGCCTACGATAGCCTGTAGGCCGGGTAAGCGTAAGCGCCACCCGGCTTTGTTTTTTTACCGCATCGCACGTCTTAAAATACGTTCCGCCTGACGCTGGAAGTCAGCGGCGGTCTCTTCGACGGTTTTCTGACCGTAGTCGAGGTACTGCAACGACGTGCCAAACTGCGCCACGATTTGCGGGTCGTCAAAATAGGGTGAAACGGAGAGTTTTGTCGGCAGGGATTGCGCCAGGCGCAGGCCGGCAACCGACGGGTCGTTCTCCTTGATCGTGCCGTCCTCGGTGAGGAACTGCACCGCCGCTTTGCTCAGCGGCACGCCGCGTTCCAGCCCCAGCGTGTCCACCCCCTCTTTGCTGTTCAGCAGGAAGTTAATCAGCTTCGCCGCCGCCTGCGGGTTCTTGGTGGATTTACCAATCGACAGCATCTGCGCCGGTTTAAAGAACAGGCCCGCGTCGGTCGCGCCCGGCAGCATCGGATAATTACCCAGCGCCAGTTTTGCCGGTGGCTTCAGGTTGTCGGAGTATTTGTTAATGGTTGAGTTCCACATGTAGGTTCCGCCCCATTCGCCCTGGATCCACGGCTTCATCTCATACATGTTGCTCTTGCCAAACGACGCATAGTATTTGGTGTCCGGCATGACGTGACTGTCGATCAGCTTTTTGTAGGTCTGGAAAAACTCAACCCACTGCTCTTTGGAATAAGTGAACTTTTTGGTCTTCTCGTCCACCGCCGGAATGTTGTATTTCTGGATCATGTAGGAGTTCAGCAGCGCCAGGGTGTCCTGATGTTCCAGCACTACCGGATAATACTGCTTGCCGAGTTTGCTCTCGAACGCCTTACCGGCGGCCATCAGCTCGTCCCAGGTTTTTGGGTATTCAACGCCCGCTTTTTTCCAGGTCTCGTCGTTGAAATAGAAAACGCGCGCGGTGACGGAGATCGGAATGCCGTTCAGCTTGCCGTTAACCGTGGTCGACTGCAGCTCTTTCGGATCGAACTGCGTCAGGTCAATGGTGTCTTTCAGCGTGTTCAGATCGTAGAAGCCGTCACCGGTTTTAGAGAAAATCGGCAGCCAGTTCCAGTTGGTCTGCATCACGTCCGGTTCGGTGCCGCCTGCAATCTGGGTCGTCAGGCGCGATAAGTGGCCGTCCCAGCCGGTGTATTCTGCTTTGACGTTAATGTCCGGGTTCTGTTTATGGAACTCTTCCAGCGCTTTCAGGGTGACCTGGTGACGGCCATTGCCGCCCCACCAGGACATGCGTAAATCGACATTTTGCGCCATCGATGGCAATGCGGTAAGGCCCAGAGTCGCGGAGATTGCTGCGCTTAAAAGCACTTTTTTCATTTTTATAACTCCATTAAAGAGAGATGTTCTGCTCGGTTTTCGCGTCAAAAACATGACACTTATTCATGTCAAACGTGAAGTACACCTTGCGATGAAGGCCTTTATCAATCATCGGTTTGGCTTCATCGGAAGGAATTCGGGCGGTCAGTTCGTAGTCCGCGACTTTGAGGTAAACAAAGAATTCGTGGCCCATATTTTCGACGCGCACCATCTCGCCGCTGCATCCGCCGTTCGGGAACGGCTCGTCGGAGAGCGAAACAAATTCCGGGCGCACGCCGTAAAAGACCTCCTGCCCGGCATAAGCGGAGACTTTCTCCTGCATGGCCGCGTTTAACGGCATGGATTCAGCCCCGATGGCGATATGCAGTCGGCCCTCTTTTTCCACCAGACGGCAGGTGCGAATGTTCATCTCCGGCGCGCCGATAAAGCCCGCCACGAACATGTTTTTGGGTTTGTGATAAAGGTTGTCCGGGGTATCCACCTGCATGATGTGGCCGAGCTTCATCACGCAGATGCGGTCGCCCATGGTCATCGCTTCGGTCTGGTCGTGAGTCACATAGACGGTGGTGGCCGGTTTGCCTGACGCCTTAAGCTGTTTGTGCAGGTCGGAAATGCGGATGCGCATGGAGGCGCGCAGCTTGGCATCGAGGTTCGACAGCGGCTCATCGAACAGGAACACGTCCGGCTTTTTGACAATCGCACGGCCTACGGCCACGCGCTGTGCCTGACCGCCGGAAAGCTGACGCGGCAGACGGTCGAGCAACTCTTCCAGCTCGAGGATTTTGGCCGCCTCGTTCACCTGAGACTCAATCTGATCTTTCGGCAGCTTGCTGAGCTTCAGGCCAAAGGCCAGGTTCTCGCGCACCGTCATGTGCGGATAGAGCGCATAGTTCTGGAACACCATCGCGATCCCGCGCTCTTTCGGTGCGAGGTTGTTCACAATCTTCTCGCCGATGCGCACTTCGCCGCCGCTGATGGTCTCCAGCCCGGCCAGCATGCGCAGGGTGGTGGATTTGGCGCAGCCGGACGGCCCGACGATCACCATAAACTCGCCTTCAGCGATTTTCAGGTCGATAGCATGTACCGCTTTGAAGCCGTTGGAGTAGACCTTTTCCAGTTTGTTGAAGATAACTTCAGCCATGGTATTTCCCTCTTAACCTTTAATTCCGCTGCTGGTCACGCCCTGGACGAAGTAGCGCTGTGCCAGGAAGAAGACGATGATGGATGGCAAAATGGAGATGCTCGCCATTGCCAGAATTTCGTTCCACGGCGCCCCTTCGGTGACGTCGATGGACATTTTCAGAGCCAGTGCAATCGGGTATTTATCCACGCTGTAGACATAGATCAGCGGCCCGATAAAGTCGTTCATGGACCACATAAACTGGAACAGGGCGACGGAGATGATGGCAGGCTTCAGAATCGGCACGACCACATACCACAGCACCTGAATGGAGTTACAGCCGTCAATCTGTGCGGCTTCCTCCATGTCACGCGGCACGCCGCGCAGGAACTGGATCAGCATGAACACGAAGAACCCCTGCGTGGCGAAGGCCAGCGGCAGGTACAGCGGCATGTAGCTGTTCAGCATGCCCATTTCACGGAACATCAGGTACTGCGGGATCAGCAGCACGGTGCTCGGCAGCAGCATGGTGGTGATGAGCGTGGCGAACCAGAACTTCTTCCACGGGATCTCGAAGCGGGCAAAGCCGTACGCCACGATGGTGGAGGAGATAATGGTCAGGATCACTTTGGGGATCACATACTTAAAGGTGTTCAGCATGTAATGGCCAAAGTTGTACTCGGTCCCGGTTTTCCAGCCGTTAACGAAGCCGTCCCATGTGGCGTGGGCAGGCCACAGGCTCAGGGTGGTGAAGATCTCGTGGTTCGGTTTGAACGACGCCGAGAACATCCACACCAGCGGGTAAAGCATCAGCAGGCCGACAAACAGCAGGATCACGTAGCGAATGCTGGCGTTGATCTTCTCTTTGCGCAGGGTGCGCGCCACTTCGCGCTCGGCGACGCTTCTCGCCGTGGAGAGTTGTTGGATATCAGCCATTTTTGCCTCCTTTATCGGCGGAGTAGAACACCCAGTATTTCGACGACTTAAAGGCGATACCGGCAAAGACGGCGACCACCAGGAACAGAACCCACGCCAGCGCCGCCCCGTACCCCATGTCGAAGTATTTAAACGCGGTGTCGTAGATATAGAGCGAGAACAGGTAGGTCGAGTAGGTTGGCCCGCCGCCGGTGATGACGTATGGCCCGGTAAATTCCTGGAACGCCTGGGTCGTCTGCATGATGAAGTTGAAGAAAATCACCGGGGTAATCAGCGGCACGGTCACTTTCATGAACATCTGCCATTTTGACGCCCCGTCGATCATCGCCGCTTCATACTGCGACTGCGGCACGTTTTGCAGCGCCGCGAGGAAGATGACCATCGCGGAGCCAAACTGCCAGACGCGCAGCAGCGTCACGGACATCAGCGCCAGAGACGGCTCGCCCAGCCAGTTCACCGGGTCTAAACCAAACACCCCGATAAAGCTGTTAAGCAGGCCATCAATGGCAAAAAGCGCGCGCCAGAGCACCGCAATGGCGACGGAACTGCCGAGAATAGAGGGAATATAGTAGGCGGTACGGAAGAATCCGATGCCACGTAATTTAAAGTTCAGAACAAACGCTATTCCTAATGCAAACGCGAGCTTTAAGGGGATGGTTAAAAATACATACGCGAACGTCACGCCCATTGATTTCCAGAAGAGCGTGTCTTCGGTAAACATGTAGCGATAGTTCTCAATGCCGTTAAACACCGGCGGGCTCATCAGATCGTAATCCGTAAAGCTGAGAAAGAACGATGAGACAAAAGGGAAAGCCGTAAAGAGTATCAGCCCAATTATGTAGGGCGATATCCACGCTAACCCCAGCAGCTTGTTTTCATTCATACATACCTACCTGGCGATCGATGGTTTAAAACGGAATCTGCGTTTCGTTACCGCGCCCACGCCTGTTAAGTGCGGCATGAGCGAGAATGCTTAGGGCTGCGCGTCTCGGCTGTACTCATTGACATATTGTTTTTTAAGGATTTTGTAGAGCTGTGCTCGCTGCGCGCGGGTTTAGTTTCAAAAGAGACGAACCACTGTTTTTGAATACTAAAACGTCGTTTTAATTTATTTTATTGCGATTTGTTTCCGCGTCATTCGCTTAATGATGGAAATGTGATCAATGTCGAAACGGTGTTTCAATAAGGTGAGGGCGGTGGCATTTTTGACTTTTCAGTAAGCCCCAGAACCCAGTTTTGCGGCGGAAGGTCGAAAAATGAGGGAGGGATAATTAACAACGAAATTGTGAACAGGGTAACTACTAATTCTGATAGTCGGTGTACAGTTGGACTAATCTCGCGTTCAGATAATTCTTACTTTCTTGTATCATCGGTTTACGAGAACCCATCGAGCAGAAATTTACTGCCTCTTAAAAAGAAGAACGGTTATGTCAGCAATGGACTTCAAGAAAAATACGGACCTCGATTTTCCCCGCTATACCTCCCCGGCTCACAGCGCAAAAGAGATTGACCTTCTGGGACTGCTGGACGTCCTGTTGGCGGCGAAAAAACGCATCATTGCGATTACGTTTACCTTTGCCCTGGCGGGCCTGGCCATTGCGTATCTCATGCCGCAAAAGTGGACCAGTAAAGCCGTGATCACCCCTGCCGAGCAGACGCAGTGGAACCCGCTGCGACAGATGATGGTGGCCTTGCAGGTACTGGATGTGGACGTGAAGGTCGACCGTCCTGACGTATTTAATATGTTCATCAAAAAGTTTCAGTCGCAGACGCTGCTCGAAGAGTACATGAAGAACTCCCCGTATGTGATGTCGCAGCTGGAAGGCACCAACGTGGACCCGCTGGAACTGCACCGCGCGGTGGTGAATATCTCTGAAAAAATGAAAGCGACGGATAACACCCTGGCGAAAGATGCGGATAAAGCGCCGTACGTCTCCTGGACGCTGAGCTTTACCGCGCCGACGGCAGGTGACGCGCAGACGGTGCTGGAGGGTTACGTTGACTATATCACCCATATCGTTGAGCAGGAGACGATGCAGAATATTCGTAATCAGATCGCGCTGAAAACGAAAGTGGTGCAGCAGCAGCTGGCGCTGGATCGTGTGCGTCTGACCAATCTGCATAACACTAATCTGCAGCGTCTTAACTATTCGCTGGAAGTGGCGAACGCGGCCGGCATCAAAAAACCGGTCTACAGCAATGGTCAGGCAGTGAAAGATGACCCGGATTATTCCGTTGCGCTCGGGGCGGACGGTATCGCGCAAAAGCTGCAGATTGAAAAGAACCTCAAAGACGTTGCCGAGCTGAACGCCGACTTCCAGAACCGCGAATACTTCCTGGCCCAGCTGCAAAACCTGTCCGTTGAAGACGTCAAGCTGGAGCCGTTTAAATATCAGCTTACTCCGTCAATGCCAGTGAAAAAAGACGGCCCGGGTAAAGCGTTGATTGTGATTCTTGCCGCGCTGGTTGGCGGCCTGTTTGCCTGCGGCAGCGTGCTGCTGCGCGGCGCCATGATTGCACGCGCTCCGCTGCCTGAACCGGTCACGGAATAAACCTGCGGTAATAACGAGAAGGGGCGCTGTTTCAGCGCCCCTTTTTATTTCAGGAAATCCTCGCGGACCGGCGTGAAGGTATCCAGCAGCGTGCCGGGTTTCAGGCACACGCAGCCGTGCATTACATGCGGCTCCTTGTACAGCGTATCGCCCGCCGTCACCACGCGTTTCTCTTCCCCGATGGTGAACTCAAACTCACCGGAGAGAACATAGGTTAGCTGCTCATGCGGATGGTTATGCATCGGGCCAATGGCGCCCTGTTCAAAATTAACCTCAACCGCCATCATCTTACCGTTATGCGCCAGAATGCGTCGCGTGACGCCGTTGCCCAGATCGTCCAGCGTCGTCTCTTTATGGAAAACAAACATATCTCCGCCTTGATTTAATGTGAAACATTGTTTCATTTAATTTATCCCAGCAAAAATGAAAAAGAAACGCGCTGCTAAAGAACTGGAAACAGGATCACAAGTTTGCTTCACTGGGAGCAACATTAAGGAGAGTCTATGAAAACGATCGGTCTGTTAGGTGGCATGAGTTGGGAATCGACCATTCCCTATTACCGTCTGATTAATGAAGGGGTCAAGCAACGCCTGGGCGGACTGCATTCGGCAAGCCTCCTGCTGCACAGCGTGGATTTCCACGACATTGAAGCCTGCCAGTCTCGCGGGGAGTGGGATAAAGCCGGAGAGATGCTGGCGCAGGCGGCGCTTGGGCTGGAACGTGCGGGCGCAGAGGGGATCCTGCTCTGTACCAATACCATGCACAAAGTGGCGTCCCACATTGAGACGCGCTGTGCGCTGCCGTTCCTGCACATTGCCGACGCGACCGGGCGGGCGATTGCCGCTTCGGGGATGTCGCGCGTGGCGCTGCTGGGCACGCGCTATACCATGGAGCAGGATTTCTACCGGGGCCGCTTAGAAAGCGCGTTTGGCATTGAAAGCCTGATCCCGGACGAAGCCGATCGGGGGCGCATCAACCAGATCATCTTTGAGGAGCTGTGCCTTGGCACTTTCAGCGAAACCTCGCGCGCGTATTACGTCAGCGTCATTGAGAAGCTTGCGCGTCAGGGGGCGGAAGGAGTGATTTTCGGCTGTACCGAAATCGGCCTGCTGGTTCCCGTGGAGCAAAGCCCGATCCCGGTGTTTGATACCGCCGCCATTCATGCCGCAGATGCGGTGGAATTTATGCTGTCATAAGGGGTTCTGTAGGTCAGGTAAGCGAAGCGCCACCTGACGCGCGTGCTCAATTAAATGTCCGGTGAAAGCCTCGACCAGCGCGGACGCCGGGCGATGCAGCGGGCGGATCAGGCTCACGGTAAACGGAACGGAAACGCTAAAGCGGCGGATCACAATGCCGCTTCCGGCATAGTCCATCGCCGTGAGCGGGTTCACCACCGAAATACCCACGCCTGCGCGCACCATGGCGCAAATTGAGGCGGCGCTGTGCGTTTCTACCACCATCCGCCGCTTCACCTGATGCTCGGCAAACAGCGTATCCAGCAGCTGTCGATAGCTGTCGGTTTGCGACAGGCTGATGTAATTCTCCCCCTGGAAATCCGCAGGCATCAGCACCTCTTTTGCGGCCAGCGGATGCCCTTCGGGCAACACGCACACTTCGTCCAGCGCCAGCAGCTCCGTGCGTTCCGTACCGGCGGGCGTAGCGAGCGTTTCCGTCAGGCCCAGATCGTGACGCTGTGCAGAGAGCCACTCTTCGAGCAGCGGCGACTCCTGCGGCACGATGGTGAGATTGACCTCGGGATAGCGGGCAAGAAAGGGCTGTAACAGCATGGGTAAAAAGGACTGAGAAAAGACGGGCAGGCAGACGATAGACAGCTCACCCTGGCGAAACTCGCGCAGGCTCTCCGCCGCGCTGACAATGCGATCCAGCCCGTACCAGGAGCGCTGAACTTCCTCAAACAGACGCAGCCCTTGCACCGTCGGGTGCAGCCTGCCGCGTGTGCGTTCAAACAGCTTCAGCCCCAGCACTTTCTCGAACCGCGCCAGCTCGCGGCTGACCGTCGGCTGGGAGGTATGCAGCATCTGTGCGGCTTCGGTGAGATTACCAGTCGTCATCACGGCGTGAAAAATCTCGATGTGGCGGAGGTTAACGGCGGGCATAAGTCACCTGAACGTTGAGCGTTATCCATATCATTTTTGCATAGACTCGCGACAAAACGATATTTTTTATTCTCTTCCGGCTGTGGCGTAATGGACAAAACAGTCATAATCCGGAGTACCACCATGCCACGCCCGCTCAACCAGACCGATACCGATCTGAACGCCGACAACCTGCTGCGCCTGCCCGCTGAATTTGGCTGTCCGGTGTGGGTCTATGACGCACAGATTATTCGCGAGAAAATTGCCGCCCTTCATCAGTTTGACGTGGTGCGTTTCGCCCAAAAAGCCTGCTCCAATATTCATATTCTGCGACTGATGCGTGAACAGGGCGTAAAGGTAGACTCCGTTTCGCTGGGCGAAATCGAGCGCGCGCTGGCGGCCGGCTTTGATCCGCAATCCGACAGCGACGCGATTGTGTTCACCGCCGATCTGATCGACGACGCAACCCTCGCCCGCGTTCATGAGCTGCACATTCCCGTTAACGCCGGTTCGGTGGATATGCTGGAGCAGCTGGGACAGGTATCACCCGGCCATCGCGTCTGGCTGCGCGTCAACCCAGGCTTTGGTCACGGCCACAGTCAAAAAACCAACACCGGCGGCGAGAACAGCAAGCACGGGATCTGGCATGGCGATCTCCCTGCCGCGCTGGAGGTACTGCAGCGCTACGGCCTGAAGCTGGTTGGCATTCACATGCATATCGGCTCCGGCGTGGACTACGGTCATCTTGAGCAGGTGTGTGGCGCAATGGTGGATCAGGTGCTGGCGTGTGGTCAGGATCTGGAGGCGATCTCCGCGGGGGGCGGCCTGTCCATTCCGTATCGCGAAGGCGAAGAGGCGATCGATACCGATCACTATTACGGCCTGTGGAGCGCCGCGCGCGACAAAATTGCGGCCCACCTGGGCCACGCGGTGAAGCTGGAAATTGAGCCGGGGCGTTTCCTGGTGGCGGAGTCCGGCGTGCTGGTGGCGCAGGTGCGCAGCGTGAAAGAGATGGGATCGCGCCATTTTGTGCTGATCGACGCGGGCTTTAACGATCTGATGCGCCCGTCCATGTACGGCAGCTATCACCACATTACGGCACTCGCCGCCGACGGGCGCGATCTGCTGAACGCACCGCGCGTGGAGACGGTGGTCGCCGGTCCGCTGTGTGAATCCGGGGACGTGTTCACCCAGCAGGAGGGCGGTAAAGTGGAAACCCGCGCGCTGCCTGAAGTGAAGCCGGGTGACTATCTGGTGCTGCACGATACCGGCGCGTACGGGGCGTCGATGTCCTCTAACTACAACAGCCGCCCGCTGCTGCCGGAAGTGCTGTTTGATCGCGGCGTGGCACGATTGATCCGTCGCCGCCAGACCATTCAGGAACTGCTGGCGCTGGAGCTGTTCTGAGTGAAATACGGCCCCGTCGTCACCGAGTCGCGCAAGACCAGCGTGCCGGTAAACGGCGGGATCGCCTCCACCGGCTGGTTCTTCGCCAGCCGGATCGCCTGATCGATAGCAGTGACGATCATGTTGTCGATCGGCAGATAAACCGAGGACAACGCGGGCTCCAGCCATTTCGCGCTCGGCGCATCATCAAACCCAAACAGCGAAATATCCTGCGGGATCTTCAGCCCGGCCTGGTGTAATGCTTTGGACGCACCCAGCGCCATATCATCGTTACAGGCAAACAGCGCGCTGAACGGCACGGCATCGGCGATAAGCTCCTTGCACAGCTCATAACCCCGCGTCATTCCCGCATCACCGTATTTAATCCGTCGTTCGTCAAGACGGATGCCGTGCTTCTCCAGCGCTTTGCGGTAGCCCATCAGGCGGGCTTTACCGGTAGGAGTATGAATGGGAACGGTGATGCAGGCGATTTCGCGATGGCCCTGGCTTATCAGGTAATCCACGGCTTTAAACGCGGCATCCTGCTGCTCGAAGAATACGCAGCGATCCGCCGCCTGGCTAACCTCACGGTTGATCACCACCAGCGGGGTTTGCACCGTGTTGATGAGCTTCATGATCGCCTTTTCGCTCATGTAGCGTGTATAGAGAACGATGGCGTCGCACTTGCGATCCGCCAGCATCTGAACGGCCTGCTCTTCCTGCTCGGGCGCATCATGACCGTCGGTGACGATCAGCTGCTTGCCGTGCGTTTCGGTCTGCCGGGAAGCCTGCTGCAGCAGGCGACCAAAGTAAAAACCGTCAAAGGTGGAGACCACCAGACCAATGCTGTTGCTGGTCTGGTTCGCCAGCGAACGCGCGAGAAAGTTCGGGCGATAGCCCAGCTCTTCCATCGCGGTGAACACCTGCTGACGCGTACTCTCTTTAACCTGACCCGTGCCGTTCAGCACGCGCGAGACGGTGGCTTTCGACACGCCCGCGCGTAATGAGACATCCAGCATTGTTGCCATGAGTAATTCCTGCTTCCACGTAATGCCCTGCAGTTTAACACAGACCCCACGGCGCATAAGCGACGCGGCAAGGGCAAAACCCCCATCACGATCACGCTTTTCGGTAACGATCTGCCTGAGCGGAATAATTACCTGTAAGTGGTATGCCAAATTGGTAGTAAATCGCAATCTGGAATACCTCTGGCGGCACTGAGAGCCGAATCACAGAACAAAAACCGTCATGCGTCTATTTTTGGTATGCCAATAGTAGCCGGCTGTACACCTTTTTCAATAAAAGCCCTTTTACTGAGGTATTACCTTATGGCATTACAGGAAAAACTGATCGACGCTCTGGGCAGTTTCGCCACCAACTTCAACAGCTATCGCTATATCATGGCGATCAAATCCGCTTTTATCACCCTCATGCCGGTCATCATCGTGGGGGCTTTCTCCGTGCTGATCTCCAACATGGTACTGGATCCGAAAAACGGCCTGGCCAGCTTCCAGTCGCTGTCGTTTCTCGCCGCACTTAAGCCCATCACCAGCGCGCTGAACTACGCCACGCTGAACTTCCTCAACATTGGCGCGGTGTTTCTCATCGGCGTGGAGCTGGGGCGCATTAACGGCATCAAGTCGCTGTTCCCGGGGCTGCTGGCGGTGATTTGCTTTATCTGCGTTACGCCGACGACGGTCGAGATGCTGGTGGACGGCGAAATGCACGTGGTGAAAGACGTGCTGCTGCGCCAGTTCTCCGATACCCGAAGCCTGTTCCTCGGCATGTTTATCGCCATTCTTTCCGTAGAGGTGTATTGCTGGCTGGAAAACCGTAAAGGGCTAAAAATTAAGATGCCGGATACCGTACCGCCTAACGTGGCGGCCTCGTTCTCCGCACTGATCCCGGCGATTATTACCACCACGGCCATTGCGACCTTTGGCTTTATTTTCCATCAAACCACCGGCATGTACCTCTACGACGCGGTGTACCAGGTTGTGCAACAGCCGCTGGAGCGCGTGGTGCAGAGCCTGCCTGGCATCCTGCTGCTGATGTTCGTGGCTCAGCTGTTCTGGGTGATCGGCATTCACGGCAACCAGATGATCAAACCGATCCGCGAGCCGCTGCTGCTGGGGGCGATTACCGTCAACATGAGCGCCTTCGAGCAGGGGAAAGAGGTGCCGAACATCATCACCATGCCGTTCTGGGATGTGTACATGAGCATCGGCGGCTCCGGCCTGACCATCGGCCTGCTGATCGCCGTGATGATCGCCACCAAACGCAAGGAGATGAAAGAGATCGCCAAGCTCTCTATCGGGCCGGGCCTGTTTAACATCAACGAGCCGGTGATCTTCGGTATGCCAATCATGCTCAACCCGATCCTCGCCATTCCCTTTATCATCACTCCGCTGGTGACCGGTTCGATTGGCTACTTTGCCACGGTGACCGGTTTTGCCGGTAAGGCAGTGGTGATGGTGCCCTGGACCACGCCGCCGCTGATTAACGCCTGGCTCTCTACGGCAGGCTCAATGGGGGCGGTGGTGACCCAGCTTATCTGTATTGTCACCGCCGTCCTGATCTACCTGCCGTTTGTGAAGATTGCCTCGCGCCGCGCAGAGCAGGCCGCGCTGCAACACGCCACCGACAACGCTTGAGGACGCTATGAGCATAAAAAAGATGACGATACCGCAGGATTTCATTCTTGGCGCGGCGGCCTCAGCCTGGCAAACCGAAGGCTGGAGTGGCAAGAAAGCGGGGCAGGATTCATGGATCGATCTGTGGTACAAAAATGACCGACACGTCTGGCATAACGGCTACGGCCCGGCCGTGGCCACCGACTTTATCAACCGCTTTCGCGAAGACGTGGCGCTGATGAAGGCGGCGGGGTTAACGCACTACCGCACCTCAATCAACTGGTCACGCTTTCTCACCGACTACGAAAACGCAACGGTAGACGAGGAGTACGCGGCCTGGTACGACGCGCTGTTCGATGAGATGCACCGTCAGGGCATCGAGCCGATGATCTGCCTTGAGCACTACGAGCTGCCGGGCGTACTGCTGCAGACCTATGGCGGCTGGACGTCAAAGCACGTGGTTGAGCTGTTCACGCGTTATGCCGAAAAGGTGTTTGAACGCTATCACCACAAGGTGAGCCGCTGGTTTACCTTCAATGAGCCCATTGTGGTACAAACCCGCGTCTATCTCGACGCCCTGCGCTGGCCCTATGAGCAGAATACCGACACATGGATGCAGTGGAACCACCACAAGGTGCTGGCGACGGCAAAGGTGGTGAAGCTGTTTCGTGACAAGGGTTATCGGGGGACGGTAGGGTGCATCCTCAACCCGGAAGTGACCTATCCACGCTCGCGCGCGCCGCATGACGTGCGCGCCGCAGAGATGTACGACCTGTTCTATAACCGCGTATTTCTTGATCCGCTGGTCCATGGGTGCTATCCGCAGGCACTTTTCTCCCTGCTGGAGCAGCATCAGGTTCAGTGGGAATACACCGCAGACGAACTGGCGCTGATTGCCGACAACACCGTCGATGAACTGGGCATCAACCTCTACTATCCGCACCGCGTGAAAGCGCCTTCCCACGCCTGGCACCCGGAGACGCCGTTCCACCCGGCGTACTACTATGAGCCGTTCGAACTGCCGGGGCGGCGGATGAATGCCTCCCGCGGCTGGGAGATATACCCACGCATTATCTACGACATGGCGATGCGAATAAAACAAGACTATCGCAACATCGACTGGTTCGTGGCGGAAAGCGGAATGGGCGTGGAGAACGAAGCGCAGTTTCGCAACAGTGACGGCATTATCGAAGACACTTACCGCATCGATTTTATCAGTGAGCACCTCTATTACACGCTGCTGGCGCGCGAAGAAGGGGCAAATTGTCACGGCTATATGCTGTGGGCGTTTACCGACAACGTCTCTCCGATGAACGCATTCAAAAACCGCTATGGCCTGATTGAGATCGATCTCAACGACAATCGCGCCCGGCGTGCGAAAAAATCGGCGGCCTGGTTCCGGCAGTTGCGCGATGCGCGCGAGCTCACGCTCACGGTTGATGATGAATGGAAGTAGGCGAAAAGCGTGCGGGTTCTGATAAAATAGCGCACAAACTGGCCGGGAGGATGCCCGGCCTGCGCATTAACTGACAATCACAGGTGGTCACGTGGATAAGGCTGTCATCCTGCCGGAAAAAAAACAGTACCAGGAAATTGGCGAGGATTTACGGACGCAAATTATCCAGGGGCACTATCCCGTTGGGTCGCGTCTGCCGCCCGAGCGCAACATTGCTGAAACCTACGGCGTGAGCCGCACCATCGTGCGGGAAGCGCTGCTGATGCTTGAGCTGCAGGGCACCGTGGATATCCGCCAGGGGTCTGGCGTCTATGTCATGCGCATTCCTGAGGAGCACGAAAACGAGGAAGAGCGCTTTCTTAACAGCGACGTCGGCCCGTTTGAGATCCTTCAGGCGCGCCAGCTGCTGGAAAGCAATATCGCCGCGTTTGCCGCCAAAATGGCAACGCGGGCGGATATCGACAATCTGCGCCGGATAATCGAACAGGAACAGCGGGCGATTGCCGCGGACGATAACAGTCAGGACAACAACAAGATGTTCCATCTGGTGCTGGCCGGGGCCACGCAAAACCAGATGCTGCTGGCGACCGTCGAGAGCGTCTGGCATCACATGGACAGCAGCCCACTGTGGCAGCAGTTTAACGTCCATATTGCCAGCCGGGCCTGGCGCTTGAAATGGCTGGGCGACAGGCAAACCATTCTCGCCGCGCTGCGCCGCCGGGATGTGATGGGCGCCTGGCAGGCGATGTTCCAGCATCTTGAGAATGTGAAAAAGAGCCTGCTGGAGCTGTCCGACGAAGACGCGCCCGATTTTGACGGGTATCTCTTTGAATCGGTGCCTATTTTTCAGGGTAAGCTGGTGTGAACATTCTGCCGCTATATGCCGCGCCGCAGTTTGCGGACCGGGTAACCGACTGGATCTGGCAGGCGTTTGGCGACGGGCTGCCGCGCGCCTTTTTCCAGAGCATTGTCGACCATAGCCAGACGCCCGATGCGTTGCCGCTCACCTTTATCGCTGTCGACGGAGACAACCTGCTGGGCACGGTCGGGCTGTGGCGCTGCGACTTGATCAGCCGTCAGGATCTTTACCCGTGGCTCGCTGCGCTATACGTCGACGAGGCGGCGCGGGGACAAGGCCTGGCGGGGCAGCTGCAACGGCATGTCATCGCGTATGCCGCGCAGGCCGGGTTTACTGAGCTGCACCTCTGGTCTGCCTGCCGTGACTTCTACGAACGCTACGGCTGGCAATACATCGGTGACGCGCTCGAATACCCTGACAAAAGGGTTCACCTCTACCGCTATGCCTCGGATGCCTCTGCCGGGGGGACTACGGAGTGACGGCGCACCAGCGTTGGGCTGAACAGATGGGTAATTTCCGGCGGCGGGCGATTCTCTGCCAGGGCTAACGCCAGCTCGGCGGCCTGGGTCGCCATGGTGACGATCGGGTAACGCACGGTGGTCAGGCGAGGGCGAACGTAGCGCGACACCAGCACATCATCAAAACCAATCAGCGAAATTTCAGCCGGCACCTCAACGCCATTATCATTTAACACCCCCATCGCACCGGCGGCCATCGAATCGTTATAGCAGGCGATGGCCGTGAAGTTGCGCCCGCGGCCCAGCAGTTCCGTCATGGCCTGCTCGCCGCCGCTCTCGTCGGGTTCACCGTACGCCACCAGCCGGTCGTTGCATGGCAGACCGTGTTCGCGCAGCGTGTCGTAATAGCCCTGCAAACGATCTTCGGCATCGGAGATGGGGTGGTTGGAGCAGAGATAACCGATGCGGGTATGGCCCTGCTGAATAAGGTGACGCGTCGCGAGCCACGCGCCGTAGCGGTCGTCGAGAGCCACGCAGCGCTCTTCAAAATCGGGAATGATACGGTTGATGATCACCATGCCGGGGATCTGCTTCATCAGATGAATCAGTTCGGCATCGGGGATCATTTTGGCATGGACCACCAGCGCCGCGCAGCGGTGGCGCATCAGCTGTTCAATGGCCTGGCGCTCTTTTTGCTCGTTGTGATAGCCATTGCCGATCAGCAGAAAATTGCCCGTCTGGTAAGAGACGTGCTCCACGGCTTTGACCATGGCACCGAAAAAAGGGTCGGAGACATCGCCCACCACCAGCCCGATCGTCTCGGTAGACTGCTGGGCAAGCGCACGCGCGTTGGCGTTGGGGTGATAATTCAGGTTTTCCATGGCGTCCTGCACGGCCTGGCGTGATGCATCGCTGGCTTTCGGGGAGTTATTGATCACGCGCGAGACGGTCGCGACGGAAACACCGGCCAGACGAGCCACATCCTTTATTGTCGCCATTCAATACCTTCTTATTTGGGGTAAGCGTTTACACGTAAACAGTGTTGCGGAAAAGTGGCGCGCATTCAAGGGGAGCAGGCGGGACGCCTCAACAAACGTGACCCAGACCACCCCGGACGGTGTAATCGTTACACGTAGAGTCATGTCAAAGCCGTGTGATTCTGAACCTTTAGTTACACTTTGCCTCAGGCTGTTGCGATTGTCCGATAGCAGAGTCCCGGAGTGGGTTGATAGAGTCGAGATCCCAGAGGTATTGATAGGTGGTATCAACTCCGGTTGATTAACACGATTTACACCAACCTGCGTTTTACGCAGGTTTTTTTTTGCCTGTAAGTTCAACCTGTAACAGCAACAGAGAATATTCACACCTGGTTGCACTTAGGCTCATTCCTTTGCGTTTTCCAGGTGGCGAAGCACAGGGTGAACAGCCACAATCAAGATCCCAGAGGTATTGATTGGTGAGAATTCTTAGTACGGTTTCGTACTCATCTCTTGCACCAACCTGCGCGGATGCGCAGGTTTTTTTTTGCCTCTTTTTTTGCTGTCGCTCCCTTACCACTTCTCGTGTAATCTGCCACCATTTAGTCACCCTCCACACTGGCTGGCAAAGGGAGTTGAAATGCTTTTTGGGTTCTTTCGTACACTGTTCCGTATCCTCTTTCGTATTCGCGTAACCGGCGATCCGCAGGCGCTTTATGGCGAACGCGTGCTGATCACGCCAAACCACGTCTCCTTTATTGACGGCATTCTGCTGGCATTGTTTTTGCCGGTGCGCCCGGTCTTTGCGGTCTACAGCTCCATCAGCGAAAAGTGGTTTATGCGCTGGCTGGCGCCGCTGATTGATTTTGTGCCGCTCGACCCGACAAAACCGATGATGATCAAACACCTGGTGCGCCTGGTTGAGCAGGGGCGTCCGGTGGTTATTTTCCCGGAAGGGCGGATCTCGGTGACCGGCTCGCTGATGAAAATCTATGACGGCGCGGGGTTTGTTGCCGCAAAGTCAAAGGCCACCGTGGTGCCGATGCGCATTGAAGGTGCCGAGCTTACCCGGTTCAGCCGCCTGAAAGGGCTCGTGAAGCAGCGACTGTTCCCCGCCATCACCTTGCATATTCTTCCTCCGACCTCATTGCCGATGCCCGAGGCGCCGCGCGCGCGGGATCGCCGCAAAATCGCTGGTGAAATGCTGCACCAGATTATGATGGAAGCGCGCATGGCCGTTCGCCCGCGCGAAACGCTCTACGAATCGCTGCTGTCGGCCCAGTACCGCTACGGTGCGAACAAAAACTGCATCGAAGATGTCAACTTTACGCCGGACACCTACCGCAAACTGCTGACGAAAACGCTGTTTGTTGGCCGCATCCTCGAGAAGTACAGCAAGCAGGGTGAAAAAATTGGCCTGATGCTGCCTAACGCGGGCATCAGCGCGGCGGTCATTTTTGGCGCGGTGTCGCGTGGCCGTATCCCGGCAATGATGAACTACACGGCGGGCGTGAAAGGGCTGACCAGCGCGATTACCGCTGCGCAAATCAAAACCGTGTTTACGTCTCGCCAGTTCCTCGACAAAGGCAAGCTGTGGCACCTGCCGGAGCAGCTCACGCAGGTGCGCTGGGTTTTCCTGGAAGATCTGAAAGCCGACGTCACCCCCGGCGACAAGCTGTGGATTTTTGCTCACCTGCT
Source organism: Enterobacter sp. V87_3 (assembly GCF_029967835.1). NCBI lineage: Bacteria > Pseudomonadati > Pseudomonadota > Gammaproteobacteria > Enterobacterales > Enterobacteriaceae > Enterobacter > Enterobacter sp. V87_3. Next base: position 110,788 of record NZ_JASCAM010000028.1, read on the forward strand.
GATGCCGCACCTGGCGCAGGTGAAACAGCAGCCGGAAGATGACGCGATCATCCTCTTTACCTCTGGCTCGGAAGGCAATCCGAAGGGGGTGGTGCACAGCCATAAAAGCATTCTGGCTAACGTCGAGCAGATCAAAACCATCGCCGACTTTACGGCGAAGGATCGCTTTATGTCGGCCCTGCCGCTGTTCCACTCGTTTGGCCTGACGGTTGGGCTTTTTACGCCGCTCCTGACCGGCGCGGAGGTGTTCCTTTACCCAAGCCCGCTGCACTACCGCATCGTGCCGGAGCTGGTGTATGACCGTAACTGCACCGTGCTGTTCGGGACGTCCACCTTCCTCGGCCACTACGCGCGCTTTGCCAACCCGTATGACTTCTTCCGGGTGCGCTATGTCGTCGCCGGGGCGGAAAAACTGCAGGAGAGCACGCGCCAGATCTGGCAGGACAAGTTTGGCCTGCGCATCCTCGAAGGCTATGGCGTGACGGAGTGCGCGCCGGTGGTCTCCATTAACGTGCCGATGGCGGCGAAGCCTGGCACGGTCGGGCGTATTCTGCCGGGAATGGACGCTCGCTTGCTGGCGGTACCGGGTATTGAAGAGGGCGGCCGACTGCAGCTGAAAGGGCCGAATGTGATGAACGGTTACCTGCGTGTGGAAAACCCGGGTGTCCTCGAAGCCCCGACGGCGGAAAACGTTGAGGGTGAAACAGAGGCCGGCTGGTACGACACCGGCGATATCGTCCGCTTTGATGCTCAGGGCTTTGTGCAGATCCAGGGCCGGGCAAAACGCTTTGCCAAAATTGCCGGGGAGATGGTCTCTCTGGAAATGGTGGAAATGCTGGCGACGGCGGTCTCTGCCGATAAGCTGCACGCCACCGTGGTGAAAAGCGATGCCAGCAAAGGCGAAGCGCTGGTGCTCTTTACCACCGACAGCGAGCTGAAGCGCGAGCAGTTGCTTAAGCATGCGCGCGAGCACGGCATTCCTGAACTGGCGGTGCCGCGCGACATTCGTTATCTCAAGCAACTTCCGGTCCTGGGCAGCGGCAAGCCCGACTTCGTGACCCTCAAAGGCATGGTTGAAGAGGCAGAACAGCAAAATGCGTGAGTCAGTACACACTAACACCTCCCTCTGGTCGAGAGGCATGCTGGCGGTGACGGCCGCCCAGTTTCTCTCTGCCTTCGGGGACAATGCCTTACTGTTCGCGACCCTGGCGCTGTTAAAAGCTGAGTTTTACCCCGACTGGAGTCAGCCTGTCCTCCAGATGGTGTTTGTGGGTGCTTACATTATCTTTGCGCCGTTTGTGGGGCAGGTCGCGGACAGTTTCCCGAAAGGCCGGGTGATGATGTTTGCGAACGGCCTGAAGCTGCTGGGCGCGGCCAGTATCTGCTTTGGTATCAACCCGTTTATCGGCTATACGCTGGTGGGCGTTGGCGCGGCCGCTTACTCGCCGGCGAAATACGGCATCCTGGGCGAACTGACGACGGGTGATAAGCTGGTTAAAGCCAACGGCCTGATGGAGTCATCCACCATTGCAGCGATCCTGCTCGGTTCCGTGGCGGGCGGGGTATTGGCGGACTGGCATGTGCTGGCGGCACTGGGCGTGTGTGCGGTGGTGTACGGCGGCGCGGTGGTGGCCAACCTGTTTATTCCCAAACTGCCGGTGGCGCGTCCGGGGCAATCCTGGCGTTTCGCGCCGATGACCGGGAGTTTCTTTAATGCCTGTCGCGTACTGTGGCGTAACGGCGAAACGCGCTTCTCGCTGATGGGCACCAGCATGTTCTGGGGGGCGGGCGTGACCCTGCGTTTCCTGCTGGTGCTGTGGGTTCCGGTGGCGCTGGGGATTGTGGACAACGCGACGCCTACCTACCTTAACGCGATGGTCGCCGTCGGGATTGTCGTCGGCGCGGGCGCGGCGGCGAAGCTGGTAACGCTCGAGACCGTGGCGCGCTGTATGCCTGCGGGGATCCTGATCGGCGTTGGCGTTCTGTTCTTTTCGCTTCAACACGCGTTGTTGCCCGCCTACGCGCTGCTGATCCTGATCGGGATACTGGGCGGTTTCTTTGTGGTGCCGCTGAACGCGCTGTTGCAGGCGCGGGGCAAGCAGACGGTCGGCGCGGGGAATGCGATAGCGGTGCAAAACCTGGGCGAAAACATGGCGATGCTGCTGATGCTGGGGCTCTACTCGCTGGCGGTTAAAGCGGGTGCTCCGGTGGTTGCGATTGGCATCGGGTTTGGCGCGCTGTTTGCGTTGGCGATTGCAGGTTTGTGGCTCTGGCAGCGTCGCCGTTGATAGATATAGCCGGGTGGCAGCTTCGCCTTGCCCGGCTTACGTCTGTGCACTTGTAGGCCCGGTAAGCGGAGCGCCACCGGGCAAAAGCATCGGGCTACGGCGCAGGGTAGGTATAAACCTGATGCACCCTTTCAATCTCCGCCAACACCTCTTCACTCAGGTTCAGATGAAAACTCTCAATATTGGTTTTCAGCTGTTCCAGGGTGGTCGCGCCCAGCAGGGTGCTGGCCACAAACGGCTGACGGCGCACAAACGCCAGCGCCATTTGCGCGGGATCGAGCCCGTGACGTTTCGCGATGTCCACGTAGGCAGCAACCGCTTTTTGCGTCTGCTCACCGCTGTAGCGGGTAAAGCGGCTGAAAAGGGTATTACGCGCACCGGCGGGCTTTGCGCCATTCAGGTATTTGCCCGTCAGCGTGCCAAACCCCAGACAGGAATAGGCGAGTAATTCCACCTCTTCATACTGCGTCACTTCGGCCAGACCAACTTCATAACTGCGGTTCAGCAGACTGTAGGGGTTTTGAATGGTCACGATACGCGGCAGATCGTGCTTGTCCGCCAGGTGGAGGTAACGCATCACGCCAAACGCCGTTTCGTTCGAGACGCCAATGTAGCGGATCTTGCCAGCGCGCTGGCACTCCGTCAGCGCTTCCAGCGTGTCGAGCAGGCTCACGACAGGAGCGCTCTCATTCCAGCTGTAGCCTAGTTTGCCAAAGCAGTTGGTTGGACGCTGCGGCCAGTGTACCTGGTAAAGATCGAGATAATCCGTTTGCAGGCGCTTGAGGCTGGCATCCAGAGCGGCACGGATGTTCTTGCGATCGAGGATCTGGTTGGGGCGGATCCCTGCGTCGTTATTGCGCGACGGGCCGCTGACTTTGGAGGCGAGGATCAGCTTTTCGCGGTTACCGCGTTTCGCCAGCCAGTTACCGACATAGGTTTCGGTAAGTCCCTGCGTCTCCGGACGGGGAGGGACAGGGTACATCTCTGCTACGTCAATCAGGTTAATGCCCTGGCTGACGGCATAATCGAGTTGTGCATGGGCATCGGCTTCGCTGTTTTGTTCACCAAATGTCATCGTGCCCAACCCCAGTTGACTGACTTCCAGAGCGCTGTGGGGGATACGGTGATAATGCATAGCCGGCTTCCTTCATTAGACATGTAGACCGCGTCAGGAACCTCCCGACAAAGGAATATAAACATGGCAGAGGGGAAGCAAAAGGGGAAGGGAAAAATCAAAAAGGCCAGCAGGTTACTGACCTTAATCGTTTAACGCTCGATAATCTGGGAGACTTCGTCGCGGTTAATCTGCAGGTTGTTGCCCGCCTGATCACGGTAACTCACCAGACCGGTATCGTCGTCGACTTCAGGTTTACCGTCGGTCAAAATCATACGCCCGTCTTTTGTCGCCATGACATAATCGCTGCTACAACCCGATACCGCAAACGCTAAACCCACTGCCGAGATTATCACTGCCCATTTTTTCATCGTTATCGTCCTCACCTGGCTCGTATCAAATCATAGTGTAGTAATAACCTGATATTTCGTCAGGAGGAAGCGGTAAAATCTTAAAAACCAGTCGATTGTGTTAGGTAGAGCGCAAAAATGGTTAAAAAGCTATGTATTCAGTAAGAAATGGCGAGCGAGCAGCGCCCCGGTGAAATTCTTTTTGAGATAAAAGCCGCGCGGTAATGTCAGGATCGGTTCACCCCGCGCGCCGACTGCCTCGGTAAGGGCTTTGCTGTTCGCCGCTTTCGGGCGGATCTGTAGCACCTCGCCGTGTCGGGCGGTGATGCGCTCCACCTGACCAAGAACAATCATATCCATCAGCTCTTCCCAGTCCTGAGACAGCTGACGATCTTCCTCTTCGCTGGGACTCCACAGCAGAGGCGCGCCCACGCGTCGATCCGCCAGCGGGATCTGTCGGTCTCCCTCTACCGGCACCCACAGTACGCGCTTTAATTTATGGCGTACGTGGCTGGTTTCCCATGTCACGCCGCTGTTACCGGTTAACGGGGCAACGCACACGAAAGTGGTTTCCAGCGGCCTGCCCTGACCGTCTATAGGGATGGTTTTGAGCTCTACGCCCAGCGCGGCAAAATCCTGTTCAGGCTTGCTGCCTGCGCTTGCCCCAAGCCACAGCTCCAGCAGCATACCGATCCACCCCTTATCTCTCTTGAGATCCCCCGGAATGGCTAACCCCGCCATAGCCGCAAGTTCCCCAAGCGAATAGCCCGCCAGACGCTGCGCCTGATGCAGCAGTTGAGCTTCACTTCCAGGAGGAGAGGTCAATGGCGCAAGCGAAATCATAAATACATCCATCTGGTTAAAAAATGAGCGGATAAATAGGGGCATGTGGATAGAGTTTACCGATTTCTGGGTAACAATGCCATGTCCATGATTTATAGGTTATTTTGTCAGTTTTAAAAAGGCAAATGGCGCGGCAAAAACAGGTTGTTCAAAACTGGTCACTGACAATGAACAGGATCTTACACCATGTTATCCACAGAAAAATGGGATAACTGGGAATAACCCTCACTACTGTTTCAATTTACAGCCTTGACGTGCGACGAAAATCGAATTTTCACACAAATTGTGACTAACTTATTGGCACAATCTGTGGATAAAACCGACGCTGTTCGATCTTTCATCAGCGGGAGGATCTCTGGTGTGACGATCGTCACGTTATCCTGTTTTCAGGCCATGGTTTTGGTTGTAACATGATGAAATTAAATCGCTTATCACGAGGGCTGTCTGTGGCGCTTTTTCGATACATAAAGGTTGTCCATCGGTAATTCCATACTTCTTCACAACTATATCCACAGAAAAGGTGAATAAAATTGGCTTTACGGTGCCTCATCTGTTTATAACTCCCGTGAATTTTGTGAGTTATTCAAATGTTATTAGGTTACAGGCCCGTAAGAGAGTGGTTTACCGCCTCCCTGTAGTGTGAAACAATCATTCATATATAAGGTTTATATTGGGGTAGTCCGGTGATTGATGACGATGGCTACCGCCCGAACGTAGGAATCGTAATTTGTAATCGTCAGGGCCAGGTCATGTGGGCACGACGATATGGTCAGCACTCCTGGCAGTTCCCGCAAGGCGGGATCAACCCAGGGGAGTCCCCAGAACAAGCGATGTACCGGGAGCTGTTTGAAGAAGTCGGTTTAAGCCGAAAGGATGTGCGTATCCTGGCTTCGACCCGCAACTGGTTGCGTTACAAGTTACCGAAACGTTTGGTGCGTTGGGACACAAAGCCGGTTTGTATCGGCCAGAAACAGAAATGGTTTCTACTGCAGTTGGTGGGCAACGATTCGGATATCAACATGCAAACCAGCAGTACGCCTGAGTTCGATGGCTGGCGGTGGGTAAGCTACTGGTATCCTGTTCGTCAGGTCGTGTCGTTTAAGCGCGATGTATACCGCAGGGTGATGAAAGAGTTTGCAAGTGTTGTGATGCAGCTTCAGGAGACGCCTCCTAAGCCGCAGAGTGCACCTGTCTGGCGACGTAAAAGAGGTTAAGCTACGCAAATCATGCTCACCCGCTTGCGAGAAATAGTCGAAAAGGTGGCCAGTGCGCCTCGCCTCAACGAGGCGTTGAATATTCTGGTCACTGACATCTGTCTTGCGATGGAAACCGACGTCTGTTCGGTGTATCTGGCCGACCATGACCGACGCTGTTATTACCTGATGGCGACCCGTGGTTTAAAAAAACCACGTGGCCGTACCGTCACGCTTGCGTTTGATGAAGGCATCGTTGGGTTGGTTGGGCGCCTCGCTGAACCTATCAACCTTGCCGATGCGCAAAAACACCCCAGCTTCAAATACATCCCCTCCGTTAAAGAAGAGCGTTTCCGCGCATTCCTTGGCGTACCTATCATCCAGCGTCGTCAGCTGCTTGGCGTACTGGTGGTTCAGCAGCGCGAGCTTCGACAGTACGATGAAAGCGAAGAGTCGTTTCTGGTTACGCTGGCAACGCAGATGGCGGCGATCCTGTCGCAGTCTCAGCTGGCTGCGCTCTTTGGTCAGTATCGCCATACGCGCATACGCGCGCTCCCGGCCTCGCCTGGTGTAGCGATTGCGGAAGGCTGGATGGATGCGACCCTGCCGCTGATGGAGCAGGTGTACGAGGCCTCTACGCTTGACGAAGCGCTCGAACGTGAACGCCTTACCGCTGCGCTGGAAGAGGCGGCGAACGAGTTTCGTCGCTACAGCAAGCGTTTTGCGGCAGGTGCGCAAAAAGAGACGGCGGCCATCTTTGACCTCTACTCCCACCTGCTTTCCGATGCGCGTCTGCGGCGTGAACTGTTTGCCGAAGTTGATAAAGGCGCGGTCGCGGAGTGGGCAGTAAAAAAGGTTATCGAAAAGTTTGCCGAGCAGTTTGCGTCATTAACGGACGGGTATCTTAAGGAGCGCGCGGGGGATTTACGCACGCTGGGGCAGCGACTGCTGTTCCATCTCGACGATACCAATCAGGGCGCAAATGCCTGGCCTGAACGCTTTGTGCTGGTGGCCGATGAGCTGTCGGCAACGACGCTGGCTGAACTGCCGCAGGACAGGCTCGCGGGCGTTGTCGTGCGCGATGGCGCGGCTAACTCCCATGCGGCCATCATGGTCCGTGCGCTGGGCATCCCGACCGTGATGGGCGCGGATATCCAGCCCTCAGTCCTGCACAGGCGCACCCTGGTTGTGGACGGCTATCGCGGTGAGCTGTTAGTCGACCCGGAACCGGTGCTGCTTCAGGAATATCAGCGGTTAATCAGTGAAGAGAACGAATTAAGCAAGCTGGCGGAAGACGACGTCAACCTGCCCGCGCAGCTCAAAAGCGGCGAGCGCGTCAAGGTGATGCTCAACGCGGGCTTAAGCCCTGAACACGAAGAGAAGCTTGGCAGCCGTATCGACGGCATTGGCCTGTACCGCACCGAAATTCCTTTCATGTTGCAGAGCGGCTTCCCCTCCGAAGAGGAGCAGGTGGCGCAGTACCAGGGCATGCTGCAGATGTTTAACGACAAACCGGTGACGCTGCGTACCCTGGATATTGGTGCCGATAAGCAATTGCCGTACATGCCGATCAGCGAAGAGAACCCGTGCCTGGGCTGGCGAGGGATCCGCATTACGCTCGATCAGCCGGAGATCTTTCTGATCCAGGTCCGTGCGATGCTGCGCGCCAATGCGGCGACGGGAAACCTCAGCATTTTACTGCCGATGGTGACCAGCATCGATGAAATCGACGAGGCCCGTCGGTTGATTGAGCGCGCGGGGCGTGAAGTCGAAGAGATGATCGGCTATGCAATCCCTAAACCCCGGATTGGCGTCATGCTCGAAGTCCCGTCGATGGTCTTTATGATCGCACAGCTGGCCAATCGCGTTGATTTTATCTCCGTCGGCACTAACGATTTAACCCAGTACATTCTGGCCGTCGACCGTAACAACACGCGCGTAGCCAGTATTTACGACAGCCTCCATCCGGCTATGCTCCGAGCCCTGGCAATGATCGCCCGTGAGGCCGAGCAGTATGGCCTCGATCTGCGTCTGTGCGGTGAGATGGCCGGCGATTCGATGTGTGTGGCGGTGCTGATCGGCCTGGGCTATCGTCACCTGTCGATGAACGGTCGTTCCGTTGCCCGCGTAAAATACCTGTTACGCCACATCGATTTTGACGATGCGCGGGAGCTGGCAGCACGCAGTCTCGACGCGCAACTGGCAACTGAAGTACGCCACCAGGTTGCGGCCTTTATGGAGCGACGCGGTATGGGCGGCCTGATCCGCGGCGGCCGCTAGCGGCTATCGTCCCTCTTCCTGTGGGGGAGGGGCGTCATCCAGGTATCGGTGCGCACAATACTCTATACACATCTTTTACATCTCAGGCGCATCCACCTGGGCTGCCTTATGCTATTATTCGCAACCTTGGAGCACCTGCCAGTGGCGGGAATGCAATTCTACCGCTGTCCACTTTCAGCGGAATAACAACATCTTGTGGTGACAGATGAACAGTGGTTATCTGCATTTTCCGGAATTTGATCCGGTCATTTTTTCAGTAGGACCTGTAGCGCTTCACTGGTACGGACTGATGTACCTGGTCGGTTTTATTTTTGCCATGTGGCTCGCAGGGCGTCGCGCTAATCGTCCGGGTAGCGGCTGGACGAAGAACGAAGTCGAGAACCTGCTGTATGCGGGCTTCCTTGGTGTGTTCCTGGGTGGGCGCATCGGCTATGTTCTGTTCTATAACTTCCCGGTTTTCCTGAGCGATCCCCTCTATCTGTTCCGCGTCTGGGACGGCGGCATGTCCTTCCACGGCGGCCTGATTGGCGTGATCTTAGTGATGCTCATCTTTGCCAAACGCACCAAGCGTAACTTCTTCCAGGTGGCTGATTTTATTGCGCCTCTGATCCCGTTTGGGCTGGGCGCGGGTCGTCTGGGTAACTTCATCAACGGTGAGCTTTGGGGGCGTGTCGATCCGAGCGTGTCGTTTACGATGCTGTTCCCGGGTTCGCGTGCAGAAGACCTGGCGCTGCTGCCGTCTCACCCTGAATGGCAATCCATTTTCGATACCTACGGCGTTTTGCCGCGCCACATGTCCCAGCTCTATGAACTGGCGCTTGAAGGCGTAGTGTTGTTTATCATTCTTAACCTGTTCATCCGCAAACCACGCCCAACGGGGGCGGTTTCTGGCCTGTTCCTGATTGGCTACGGCGCGTTTCGTATCATCGTCGAGTTCTTCCGCCAGCCGGATGCGCAGTTTACCGGCGAATGGGTACAGTACATCAGTATGGGGCAGATCCTCTCCATTCCGATGATTGTCGCGGGTGCCGTTATGATGATCTGGGCCTACCGCCGTCGTCCACAGCAACAACTTTCCTGAGGAACCATGAAACAGTATCTTGAATTGATGAAAAAAGTGCTCGATGAGGGCACGCCAAAAAATGACCGCACCGGCACCGGGACGCTCTCTATTTTTGGCCACCAGATGCGCTTCAACCTGCAGGAAGGTTTCCCTCTGGTGACGACGAAGCGCTGCCATCTGCGCTCGATCATTCATGAACTGCTCTGGTTCCTGCAAGGCGACACCAACGTAGCGTATCTGCACGAAAACAACGTCTCCATCTGGGACGAATGGGCCGATGAGAATGGCAACCTCGGGCCGGTTTACGGCAAGCAGTGGCGGGCATGGCCTACCCCTGACGGCCGCCATATCGACCAGATCACCACCGTAATGAACCAGCTGAAAAACGATCCGGACTCTCGCCGTATCATCGTTTCTGCCTGGAACGTGGGTGAACTGGACAAAATGGCGCTGGCACCGTGCCACGCGTTTTTCCAGTTCTATGTGGCGGACGGTAAGCTCTCCTGCCAGCTTTATCAGCGCTCCTGCGACGTGTTCCTCGGCCTGCCGTTTAACATCGCCAGCTACGCGCTGCTTGTGCACATGATGGCGCAGCAGTGCGATCTGGACGTGGGTGATTTTGTCTGGACGGGCGGGGACACCCACCTGTACAGCAACCACATGGATCAAACGCATCTTCAGCTGAGCCGCGAACCGCGTGCGTTGCCGAAACTGGTCATCAAACGCAAACCTGAATCGATCTTCGATTATCGTTTCGACGATTTCGAGATTGAAGGTTACGACCCGCACCCGGGTATCAAAGCCCCGGTTGCAATCTGATGCGGTAAATCGTTACACAGCCGGCGCTTTTCAGCGCCGGTTTTTTTTCGTCCTCAATGCCTTTTACGAGGCGCATTCCGCAACCGTTGCAATCCGTTGCAAAAGACAAAAAACACCTGAAAGCGGCTCGCAAACTTCACATCCGTCCCTCGTTAAATATCTCTACCGTCGTCACACTCCCGGCATGAAAAATGAGAACGGCTTTACGCTGATTGAAACACTGATTGCCCTTACGCTTGTGGTGATCCTGAGCGCTACAGGGCTTTACGGCTGGGACTGCTGGCAACGCCAGCAGCGGCTATGGCAAACCGCAGGGCAGGTGCGCGATTACATGGTGTTTTTGCGTAACGATGCTAACCGCCATAACCGCGACCACCTGATCACGCTTCAGCGGGATGAAAACAGAAACTGCCTGGTGAGTTCCACCGTAATGGATTGCGAAAGCGGTGGTCCCTTCGTGATGGTGCCGCTCTGGCCTGAGGTCGTCATCAGCGAGATAACACCGTCGCTGGGGTTCTTTGGGCTGAGAGATACCGCCTGGGCCGGGCGGGTAGGGGTGAAAAGTCGCGCGGGTGAGTGGCTGATTATTATCTCAAACGGAGGACGAATCAGAATGTGTAATGCGGCAGTTCAGGGAGCGTGTCGATGAACCAGAGCGGCTTTTCGCTTACGGAGATGCTGATGGCTATGGCTATCAGCAGCATTTTGTTGATCAGTACATCGCGTTTTTTGCCGGCGCTACACCGCGCGGTTTTGCTGCAATCCGGGCAACAGGAGCTTGAGGAGGAGGTCTGGCAGCGTCTGTTTTCCATCGGTAAGCAGCTTCAGCGGGCGGGCTACTGCGCAGGAAATTGCCAGGGAACGGGGCTGACCATTGGCCGACAGGGCAGTTGTGCCATCGTAAAATGGGATGCCAACAGCAATGGGGTCTGGGACGTGTCCTCCTCTGAAAACGACAGCACCGGATTTCGCCTGGAGTCGGGCGCGCTGGAAACGCTGCGCGGGGCGACCAGCTGTGAAGGGCGAGGATGGGAAAAGCTTACCGATCCAGACCGGATTGCGATCCAGCAGTTAAAAGTAAGCAAAGTGGAACACGCCGGTTTTGCGCCGGAACTGACTGTTGAGCTGGTTGCCCTTCGGCAAGGCGCGTTAGCCGCGCCGTTTGCCGCGCGCTATACCGTCACGGGATTCAATCTGTGAACCGTCAGCAGGGAATGTCGTCGTTGGCGCTGGTCGTGCTTTTGCTGGTACTCGGCACCCTGATCCTGACCGGCCTCAGTCAGCAGCTTGATAGCCTTAGCGCCCTGGTCGGGGGCGAGACCCGCTCGCTTCGGGAGCAGATGGCCGCACAGTCAGCGCTGGAATGGGGGCGGATGCAGAACTGGGCCTTGCAGCCCGGGGTGCAGTGTAAAGCGAACAAAGACTGGCATGTCTGTTTGCGATTGTTGAACGAGGGGCGCGTTTTGTTGATAGCCGGTAGCGATGACACGCTGCTATGGCGCGCTGGAGAGATAACAGACGGGCGCATACATTTTTCCCCTCACGGCTGGAGCGATTTCTGCCCGCTTAAGGAGAGTGCACTATGTCAGTTACCCTGAGCAGACAAAAAGGGTTTAGCATGGTCGAAGTCCTGCTGGCGATGATGCTGCTGGTCATTATTGTGACGGCGCTATCGGGTTATCAGCGGGTGCTGGCGACGCGCTATTCGGCACTGAATCAGACCCGCCAGCTTTGGCACCATGTCTGGAATTTGTCGCAGCTCTCAACCTTTACGTCACCGACTGGCTGGCAGGCGAGCCGAATGCAGACAACGCGGTCCGGATGTGTCAGCATCACGGTCTCACTTATTTCTCCTCTGGGGCGACGCGGCGAAATAACACGTCTGCATTGCCCGGTTAGTCAGTAGTCTGGAGCGTTTATGTTAAGGGTCTACCACTCAAATCGTCTTGATGTGCTGGAAGCACTGATGGAATTTATTGTCGAGCGCGATCGCCTCGACGATCCTTTTGAGCCTGAAATGGTGCTGGTGCAAAGTACCGGTATGGCGCAGTGGCTGCAAATGTCCCTCTCGCAGAAGTTTGGCATTGCGGCGAACATCGACTTTCCGCTGCCCGCGAGCTTTATCTGGGAGATGTTTGTTCGCGTGCTGCCCGACATCCCTGAGCAGAGCGCCTTCAACAAACAGAGCATGAGCTGGAAGCTGATGACCCTGTTACCGGATATGCTGACGCACGATGAATTCACGATGCTGCGTCACTATCTCAATGACGATACCGATAAACGCAAGCTGTTCCAGCTGGCCTCACGTACCGCCGATCTGTTTGACCAGTATCTGGTGTACCGTCCTGAGTGGCTGACGGCCTGGGAAGCCGGTGAAAGGGTGGAGGGCTTACCCGACGCGCAAATCTGGCAGGCACCACTCTGGAAAGCGCTGGTGGAACACACGGAGAAACTCGGCCAGCCAAAATGGCACCGTGCCAACCTGTACCAGCGTTTTATTTCGATCCTTGAACGGGCTACCGAGCGTCCGGCCCGTCTGCCGTCGCGGGTGTTTATCTGCGGAATATCCGCCCTTCCGCCCGTGTACCTGAATGCACTGCGAGCGCTCGGCCAGCATATTGATATCCACATTCTTTTTACTAACCCCTGCCGCCACTACTGGGGGGATATTCAGGATGCCCGCTGGCTCGCCCGGTTAGTCACCCGGCAACGTCGCCGCCTTTTTGAAGAACGCAGCGTTCCCCTGTTTAAAGACAGCGCAACCGCCGCGCAGCTCTTCGATGAAGACGGCATGCAAAACTTGCCCAATCCGCTGCTTGCCTCCTGGGGAAAACTCGGGCGCGACTATATTCATATGCTCTCCGACATCACCTCTTCTGGCGAAGGGGATGTGGATGCCTTCGCAGAGATTGCGCCGGACAGCCTGCTGCACAACATCCAGATTGATATTCTGGATCTGGAAAACCGCGCCGTCATGGGGATCTCGTCAGAGGAATTTGTTCGCAGCGACGGTAAACGTCTGCTGGATCCGGACGACCGAAGCATCACCGTGCACGTTTGCCACAGCCCGCAGCGAGAGGTTGAGATCCTTCATGACAGGCTCCTGGCGATGCTGCAGGATGACCCGACCCTGACGCCGCGCGACATCGTGGTTATGGTGGCGGATATCGACAGCTACAGCCCGTTTATTCAGGCCGTATTTGGCAGCGCCACGGGCGAGCGGTATCTGCCGTACGCCATTTCTGACCGCCGTGCGCGCCAGTCGCATCCTGCCTTGCAGGCTTTTATCAGCCTGCTCTCACTTCCGGACAGCCGCTTTATTTCTGAAGACGTGCTGGCGCTGCTGGATGTCCCGGTCCTGGCGGCCCGTTTTGACGTTAACGAAGAGGGGTTGCGCTACCTTCGCCAGTGGGTGAATGAGTCCGGCGTTCGCTGGGGGCTGGACGATGACAACGTTCAGGAGTTCGAGCTTCCGCCGACGGGCCAGCACACTTGGCGGTTTGGCCTGACGCGTATGCTGCTGGGCTACGCGATGGAGAGCCACCACGGTGAGTGGAACGAGGTGCTCCCCTACGATGAATCCAGCGGTCTCATCGCTGAGCTGGTGGGCCATCTTGCCTCGCTGCTGATGCAGCTTAACCGCTGGCGTCGTGAGCTAATGCAGCCTCGCCCGCTTGTCGAGTGGCTTCCCGTCTGCCGCGAAATGCTTAATGCTTTCTTCCTGCCGGACGACGAAACAGAAGCCGCGATGGCGCTCATTGAAAAACAGTGGCAGGCCATCATCGAAGAGGGGGTCAATTCACACTACTCCGAGGCGGTTCCGCTGTCGCTTCTGCGCGATGAACTGACGCAACGCCTCGATCAGGAGCGGATCAGCCAGCGGTTCCTGGCCGGCCCCATCAATATTTGTACCCTGATGCCCATGCGTTCGATCCCCTTCCGCGTGGTTTGCCTGCTGGGGATGAACGACGGGATCTATCCGCGTGCGCTGCCGCCGCTGGGGTTTGATTTGATGAGCGCTCAGCCGAAGCGGGGTGACCGCAGCCGCCGTGACGACGACCGCTACCTGTTCCTGGAAGCGCTCATCTCGGCGCAGAGCAAGCTCTACATCAGCTATATCGGGCGCTCGATTCAGGACAACAGCGAACGCTTTCCCTCTGTGCTGGTACAGGAACTGGTGGATTATATCGGGCAGAGCCACTATCTGCCGGGTGACGAAGCCCGCAACTGTGACGAAAGTGAACGGCGCGTGAAAGATCATATTACGTTTCACCACAGCCGCATGCCGTTTGACCCGGTTAACTACGCCAGGAATGAACAGCAGAGCTATGCCCAGGAATGGCTCCCGGCGGCGAAACGAGAAGGCACGGCACACACCGATTTTATTCAGGAGCTGGAGCCCCGCTTAATTGACACCCTGACGTTCGAGCAGCTTTCGCGTTTTTGGGCGCACCCGGTACGGGCATTTTTCCAGCAGCGCCTGCAGGTCAACTTCCGCTCTGAAGAGAGTGAAATCCCCGATGCGGAACCCTTTACTCTCGATGGGCTGGAACGTTACCAGCTTAACCTTCAACTGCTGAATGCCCTGGTTGACGAGGAAGATGCCCAACTGCTTTATCGCCGCTACCGTGCTGCGGGACAACTGCCTTATGGCGCGTTTGGTGAGATTGTCTGGGATACGCAGTGCCAGGAGATGACGACTCTGGCGGAGCGCGTGATTGCATGCCGACAACCCGGACAAAGTATTGAGATCGATCTCGACTGTAACGGCGTGCAACTCACCGGCTGGCTGACCCATGTGCAGTCTGATGGCCTGCTGCGCTGGCGGCCCTCCATGCTCAGCGTTTCACAAGGTTTGCAACTCTGGCTCGAACATCTTGTCTACAGCGCAGAGGGTAATCAGGGAGAGAGCCGGTTATTCCTGCGTAAAGACGGTGAGTGGCGCTTCCCGCCCATGGAGGCTGAGCAGGCGCTGGCGTATTTATCGTTGTACATTGAAGGCTACCGGCAGGGAATGAACAAACCGTTGCTGCTACTGCCAGAAAGTGGTGGGGCGTGGATAAAAGCCTGTTACGACGCGCAGAATGATGCCATGTTAACGGACGAGGCCTCCTTGCAAAAAGCGCGGAGTAAATTTTTGCAGGCCTACGAAGGAAACATGATGGTACGCGGTGAAGGTGACGATGTCTGGTATCAGCGCTTATGGAGAACGCTTGAGCCAGAATTCTTTGACGCCATCACGCAGGAGGCACAGCGCTACCTGTTACCGTTGTTTAAATTTAATCAGTCCTGACGGCTGTATAAAAATTGCGCTGATTTTGGCGTTCATTTATTATGCAGCTCTTATCACGGAGTGATGTACCAAAAGAAAGAGATGCTGGCGTGTCCAGCACGCAGTTTGTTAATGATGTAGCCGTGATAAAGAGGTCGTAATGCCAGGCAGCACCTTGTTTAAAGCGTTTGTATTGTTTGTCGCCCTCTGGGCCCCCTTCACTCAGGCAGATTCCGGTTGGCAACCCATCCAGGAAACGATTCGCAAAAGCGAGAAAGATACCCGCCAGTATCAGGCCATTCGCCTTGATAACGGGATGACCGTGCTGCTGGTTTCCGATCCCCAGGCGGTGAAATCGCTCTCTGCACTGGTGGTGCCGGTTGGGTCTCTGGAAGATCCTGAGGCGCACCCGGGTCTGGCTCACTATCTTGAACACATGACGCTGATGGGGTCGAAAAAGTACCCGCAGCCGGATAGCCTGTCAGAATTCCTGAAAATGCATGGCGGCAGCCATAACGCCAGTACGGCACCTTATCGCACGGCGTTCTACCTTGAAGTGGAAAATGATGCGCTGGCAGGGGCGGTGGACCGCCTCGCTGACGCTATCGCCGCGCCGCTACTGGATAAAAAATACGCCGACCGCGAACGAAACGCGGTGAATGCGGAATTGACCATGGCCCGCACGCGCGATGGCATGCGCATGGCGCAGGTCAGCGCTGAAACCATCAACCCGGCGCACCCCGGCGCGCGCTTTTCCGGTGGTAACCGTGAGACGTTAAGCGATAAGCCGAACAGCCCCGTGCTCAAGGCGCTGCATACGTTTCGCGATAAATATTACTCAGCCAACCTGATGAAAGCCGTCATCTACAGCAACAAGCCGTTGCCTGTGCTGGCGAACATGGCGGCCCAGACCTTTGGCCGGGTGCCGAATAAAAATATCGATCTGCCGCAGATTAACGTGCCGGTGGTAACCGACGCGCAAAAGGGGATCGTGATCCACTACGTGCCGGCACTGCCGCGTAAGGTTCTGCGCGTTGAGTTCCGTATCGATAACAATACCGCCCAGTTCCGCAGTAAAACCGATGAACTGGTGACCTATCTTATCGGTAACCGCAGCCCTGGTACGCTCTCTGACTGGCTGCAAAAGCAGGGGCTGGTCGAGGGGATCCGTGCCGACTCCGATCCGGTGGTAAACGGCAACAGCGGTGTGCTGGCGATTTCCGCAACCCTGACCGATAAAGGCCTCGCGAACCGCGATGAGGTGGTTGCTGCGATCTTCAGCTATCTCTCTTTGCTGCGTGAGAAAGGGGTGGATAAACGTTACTTTGATGAACTGGCGCATGTGCTGGATCTCGATTTCCGCTATCCCTCGATTACGCGTGACATGGACTATGTTGAATGGCTCGCCGATACCATGATCCGCGTGCCGGTGGCCCACACACTTGATGCTGTCAACATTGCTGACCAGTACGACGCCGGGGCGTTAAAAGCACGTCTGGCGATGATGACCCCGCAGAACGCGCGTATCTGGTATATCAGCCCGAACGAACCGCACAACAAAACGGCCTACTTCGTGGATGCGCCTTATCAGGTTGATAAGATCGGCGAGGAGACCTTTGCGAAGTGGCAGAAGCAGTCCGCCGGGATTGCCCTGGCGTTGCCGGAGCTTAATCCCTACATCCCGGACGACTTCACGCTGATTAAGACCACCAAAGCTTATCCGCATCCGGAACTCATTGTTGATGAGCCAACGCTGCGCGTGGTTTACACCCCAAGCCGCTATTTTGCGAGCGAACCGAAAGCCGATGTCAGCGTTGTGCTGCGCAACCCGAAGGCGATGGACACGGCCAGAAATCAGGTGATCTTTGCGCTTAATGACTATCTGGCGGGTGTCGCTTTAGACCAGCTTAGCAATCAGGCCGCCGTGGGGGGTATTAGCTTCTCAACCAATGCCAACAACGGTCTGATGCTTAACGCTAACGGCTACACCCAGCGTTTGCCGCAGCTGTTCCAGGCGTTGCTCGAAGGCTATTTCAGCTATACGCCAACCCAGGAGCAGCTTGAGCAGGCCAAGTCCTGGTATGCGCAGATGATGGATTCCGCGGAGAAAGGCAAAGCCTACGAACAGGCGATCATGCCGCCGCAGATGCTGTCGCAGATCCCCTATTTCCAGCGGGATGAACGCCGCGCGCTGCTGCCCTCCATATCATTAGACGATGTGCTGGCGTACCGGGCGTTACTGAAAACCAACACCCGGCCCGAGTTCCTGATTGTGGGGAATATGAGTGAAGAGGCCGCGAAAACCCTGGCGCAAAATGTGCGTACCCAGTTGGGGTCGAAAGGCGAGGTGTGGTGTCGCAATCAGGATGTGCTGGTTGAGAAAAAACAGAATGTGATTTTCGAAAAAACGGGTGGCAGTACGGATTCCGCGCTGGCTGCCGTCTTTGTGCCAACGGGATATGACGAATATGCCAGCTCTGCGCAGAGCGCCGTGCTGGGGCAAATTATCCAGCCGTGGTTCTATAACCAACTGCGCACCGAAGAACAGCTCGGCTATGCGGTCTTTGCGTTTTCGATGAACGTAGGGCGTCAGTGGGGCCTCGGGTTCCTGTTGCAAAGCAGTGATAAGCAACCGGCCTATCTCTGGCAGCGCTATCAGGCCTTCTTCCCGCAGGTCGAAGCGAAGCTGCGCGCCATGAAGCCGGACGAGTTTGCCCAGATCCAGCAAGCCGTTATCGCACAGGTTATGCAGTCGCCGCAGACGTTGGGTGAAGAAGCCTCACAGCTGAGCAAAGATTTCGATCGCGGTAATATGAAGTTTGATTCGCGTGATAAAGTAGTGGCCGAGATAAAACAGCTGACCCCTCAGAAGGTTGCGGATTTCTTCCATCAGGCGGTGGTCAAACCGCAGGGAATGGCTATCCTGTCTGAGGTTTCCGGCAGCCAGAGCGGGAAAGCAGAATTCGTTGACCCGAAAGGCTGGAAAGTCTGGAAGAGCATCAGCGCGCTGCAACAATCTATGCCCTGGAGTAAGAAAGAATGACCGATACCGCTGAGTCCCTTGATCCCTTACGTTTGCCGCTACAGGGTGAACGATTGATTGAAGCCTCAGCGGGAACGGGAAAAACCTTCACCATCGCCGCGCTTTACCTTCGCCTGTTATTGGGGCTGGGCGGCAATGCCGCGTTTCCACGCCCGTTAAGCGTGGAAGAGCTGCTGGTAGTGACATTCACCGAGGCCGCCACCGCCGAGCTGCGCGGCCGTATTCGCGCCAACATCCATGAGCTGCGCATCGCCTGCCTGCGCCAGACCACGGATAACCCTCTCTATGCGAGTCTGCTCGAAGAAATTGCTGATAAGCAGCAGGCGGCCCAATGGCTGCTGTTAGCCGAACGGCAAATGGACGACGCCTCCGTCTTCACCATCCACGGTTTTTGTCAGCGCATGTTGAGCCTGAATGCCTTTGAATCCGGCATGCTGTTTGAACAGCAGCTCATCGAAGATGAGTCGGAGCTTCGCTATCAGGCCTGTGCGGATTTCTGGCGTCGTCACTGTTATCCGTTACCGCGCGATATTGCAGAAGCGGTGCATGCTTTGTGGAAAGGTCCGGAAGATCTGCTGCGCGCCATTGGCCGCTACCTGCAGGGTGAAGCACCGGTGATCAAATCCCCGCCGCCAGCAGATGAAACGCTGGCCTCGCGTCATGAAAAGATCATCGCGCAAATAGTCGGATTAAAGCAGAAGTGGAATGAGTCCGTTGGCGATATCGATGCGATCATTGAAAACTCGGGTATCGACAGGCGCAAGTTCAATCGCGGTAATCAGGGCAAGTGGATCGAGAAGATCAGCGCCTGGGCGCAGGAAGAGACGCGGGGCTATCAGCTCCCGGACGCGCTGGAGAAATTCTCTCAGCGCTTCCTTGCGGAGCGGACCAAAGCCGATGGCATTGTGCCTGAACACCCCTTATTTGTTTCCATTGAGGCGCTGCTGGCTGAGCCGCTCTCGCTCAATGACCTGATTATTACCCGCGCGATGGCTGAAATTCGCGACGCTGTGGCGCGGGAGAAACGCCGACGGGGCGAACTCGGATTTGACGATATGCTGAGCCGGCTGGACGAGGCGCTACGCAGCGAAAATGGCGAAGCGCTGGCTCACGCTATCCGTACCCGTTTTCCGGTGGCGATGATTGATGAATTTCAGGATACCGATCCCCAGCAGTACCGTATTTTCCGCCGCATATGGCGACAGCAGCCTGAAACCGCACTGCTGCTGATCGGCGATCCCAAACAGGCTATTTACGCTTTTCGCGGGGCGGATATTTTCACCTATATGAAGGCACGCAGTGAAGTCGAGGCGCACTATACGCTCGATACCAACTGGCGCTCCTCTCCCGGCATGGTTGAAAGCGTCAATGCGCTGTTTGAACGGATGGACGCGGCGTTTATGTTCCGGGAAATTCCCTTTAAGCCGGTAAAGTCCGCCTCGAAGAATGCCGATCTGCGTTTTGAATATAACGGCGCGGTGCAGCCTGCCATGCGTTTTTGGTTGCTGGACGGTGAAGGCTACGGCGTGGCTGACTATCAAACCGCGATGGCGCAGCACTGTGCCGCGCAAATCCGTGACTGGCTGAGCGCAGGTTCGCGTGGCGAAGCGCTGCTGTGGAAGGGGGAGAACGCCACGCCGGTTAAAGCCTCTGATATCACGGTGCTGGTGCGCAGCCGTCAGGAGGCGGCGCTGATCCGCGATGCGCTTACGCTGCTCACGATTCCTTCTGTTTATCTCTCAAACCGCGACAGCGTATTCGACACCCTGGAAGCGCAGGAGATGCTATGGCTGCTGCAGGCGGTGCTGGCGCCTGAACGTGAAAGCACGCTTCGCAGCGCGCTGGCGAGCTCTATGCTGGGGCTTAATGCCCGCGACATTGACGCACTCAATAACAATGAAACCGCGTGGGATGCTGTGGTGGACGAGTTTGTTCATTACCGTGAGCGCTGGCAAAAACGCGGCGTGATGGCGATGCTGCGTGAACTGATGGCGCAACGCCGTATTGCGGAGAATCTGCTGGCGACGGCAGGGGGAGAGCGCCGCCTGACGGATATCCTGCACATCAGCGAACTGCTGCAGGAAGCAGGTTCTCAGCTGGAAAGCGAACACGCCCTGGTGCGCTGGCTGTCGCAGCAAATTGCCGATCCGAACAGCAACGCGTCAAGCCAACAGATGCGCCTTGAAAGCGATAAGCATCTGGTGCAAATCGTCACCATTCACAAATCTAAAGGGCTGGAATACCCGCTGGTCTGGCTGCCGTTTATCGCTAACTACCGCGTGCAGGATCAGGCGTTTTATCACGATCGTGAGACCTTTGAGGCGGTGCTTGACCTCAGCAAAGCCGAAACCAGCGTGGAGCTGGCAGAAGCCGAACGGCTGGCGGAAGATCTGCGTCTGCTGTACGTGGCGCTTACCCGTTCCGTCTGGCACTGCAGCCTGGGGGTTGCGCCGCTCTTTCGCCGCCGGGGTGAAAAAACAGGCGAGACGGATTTCCATTTGAGCGCCCTGGGGCGGCTTATCCAGCGCGGTGAACCGAAAGATGCGGCTGGGCTGCGTCAATGTATTGAATCGCTCTGCGGCGACCATATCGCCCTGCATGTCCCCGAGCTTCCCGACAATCGTCGCTGGCATCTACCTGAGCAGGCCGAGCCTGATCTCAACGCCCGGCCGATTGTCCGAACCGTTGCGGACGACTGGCGGGTAACCAGCTACTCAGGCTTACAGCAGCACGGCCAGAGCATTGCTCAGGATCTGATGCCGAAGCTGGATATCGACGCGGCGGGCGTCGGCGAGGTGCCTGTCGAGCCTGTACTGACGCCGCATCAGTTCCCGCGCGGCGCGTCGCCCGGTACGTTCTTGCATAGCCTGTTTGAAGAGCTGGATTTCACGCAGCCGGTATCGGAGGCGTGGGTGGAAAAGATGTTGCAAAGCGGCGGCTATGAGGCGAAGTGGCAGCCCGTGTTGACCGAGTGGGTCAATGCCATCCTGCAGGCGCCGCTGACGGAAGAGGGTATCTCTCTGAGCCAGTTGACGGCCAAAGATAAACAGGTGGAGATGGAGTTTTACCTGCCTATCGCCAGCCCGCTTAGGGCTGAGGCGCTTGATGCGCTGATCCGCGAATACGATCCGTTGTCTGCCGGGTGCCCGCCGCTCAATTTCCGCCAGGTTCAGGGGATGCTGAAAGGGTTTATTGACCTTGTGTTCCGCCATCAGGGGCGTTACTACCTGCTTGATTACAAATCGAACTGGCTGGGTGAAAACAGCGACGCCTACACCCAACAGGCCATGGCTTCTGCTATGCAGATGCATCGTTATGACCTGCAATACCAGCTCTATACCCTGGCACTGCATCGTTACCTGCGCCATCGCATGGCGGATTACCGCTACGAAGACCATTTTGGCGGCGTTATCTATCTCTTCCTGCGTGGCGTGGACCCGGCTAACCCGAGTTCCGGCATCTTCAGTACGCGGCCTGACGCGATGCTGATTGAAAAGATGGATACCCTTTTTGCCGCAACCCAGGAGGAGATGGCATGACGATGCAGGAACGGCTGCTGGATGCCGTAGAACAACGCGTATTACGCCCGCTGGACGTGCAATTTGCCATGCTGGTTGCGGATGCCCATCCCGCCGTGATGCTGGCGGCGGCGCTCCTGAGCAAGGATGCGGGCGAGGGACACGTCTGCCTGCCGGTTTCACGTCTCGCCATTGATGAGAAAATGCCCCCGGTGTTGCAGGCCTGTTTTGCCCTGCTCGACGAGACGCTGGACTGGCAGAGCACGCTGACAAATTCTCCGGCGGTCGGCTGCGGGGATCGTCATACGCCGATGATCCTGATAAGCGATCGCTTATACCTCAACCGCATGTGGCGCAATGAACTCACGGTCGCGCAGTTTTTCAGTGAGACGAACGCCCCGTTGCCGTGTGATGAAGGCCAGCTGCGGGAAACGCTTGATACCCTGTTTCGCTCCAGTGACGCAGTCGACTGGCAGAAAGTGGCCGCGGCTGTGGCGTTAACGCGACGGATATCGGTGATTTCAGGTGGGCCGGGAACGGGCAAAACTACCACCGTGGCGAAGCTGCTCGCCGCGTTGATCCAGCTTGCGGGCGAACAAAAATGCCGTATACGCCTGGCGGCACCAACCGGCAAAGCCGCCGCGCGCCTGACGGAGTCTCTTGGCGGCGCGCTGAAAAAGCTGCCGCTGACGGACGATCAGCTTGCCCTGTTCCCCAGTGAGGCCAGTACGCTGCACCGTTTACTGGGCGCGCAGCCTGGTAGCCAGCGCCTGCGTTACCATGCCGGAAACCCGCTGCATCTGGACGTGCTGGTGGTGGATGAAGCCTCAATGATTGACCTGACGATGATGTCGCGTCTGATTGATGCGCTGCCATCCCATGCGCGCGTCATCTTCCTCGGCGATCGCGATCAGCTTGCCTCGGTTGAAGCGGGGGCGGTGCTGGGCGATATTTGCACCTATGCAAGCCTGGGTTATACCGAGGCGCGCGCAAAAGAGCTGTCGCGCCTGACGGGCTGCCCGCTGAACGGTGAGCCCTCCGCTCAGGCCGGCGCGCTGCGCGACAGCCTGTGCCTGCTGCAAAAAAGCTATCGTTTTGGCAGCGAGTCCGGCATTGGTCAACTCGCGGCGGCGGTGAACAACGGCGATCGCCATACCACGCGCGGTGTGTTTGACGGGACGTTCACCGATATCGAGAAAAAGTCACTGCAAACCGGGGAAGAGTACCAGGCGATGCTGAATGACGCCCTGCTGGGCTATCAGCATTTCCTGCGAGGTGTGCAGCAGAAAAGCACGCCGGAGGAGGCTATCGCGGCGTTCGGCGAATACCAGCTTCTGTGCGCTCTGCGGGAAGGCCCGTTTGGCGTGGCTGGGCTGAACGAAAGGCTAGAGCAGCTGATGGCGCAAAAGCGCAAGATTAACCGTTCGCCGTATTCGCGCTGGTATGAGGGAAGACCGGTGATGATTTCGCGTAATGACAGCGCCCTGGGCCTGTTTAACGGCGATATTGGCATTGCGCTGGACCGTGGGCAGGGGCTACGCGTCTGGTTCCAGATGCCGGATGGTAGCGTCAAGTCCGTGCAGCCAAGCCGTCTTCCTGAACACGAAACGGCATGGGCAATGACGGTGCATAAATCCCAGGGCTCTGAGTTCAACCATGCGGCGCTGATCCTGCCAACCCAGCTTTCGCCGGTGATCACCCGCGAGCTGATCTACACCGCCATAACCCGCGCGCGCCAGCGGCTCTCGCTGTATACCGATGACCGCATTCTGGTGCAGGCGATTGCCACGCGTACCGAGCGCCGAAGCGGTTTAAGCAGGATATTCGACGGCGCGTAAGCGACAGCCCTCACCGGAAGGTGAGGGCAGAATCTTAGCCCAAATCGGCCATTAGCACCTTCGAACGGCGCTGGTAGTTGTACATCTCTTTCTTACTTTCCGGCAGTGAATCGATATCCACCGGCGTGAAGCCGCGTTCCTGGAACCAGTGAATGCTGCGCGTGGTCAACACGAACAGCTTACTCAGGCCAATCTGGCGCGCCTGCGCCGCCACGCGTTCCAGCAGCATTTCGCCGCGTGAGGAGCTGCGATAATCTGGATGCACGGCAACACAGGCCATCTCGCCGATCTTTTCTTCCGGGAAGGGGTAAAGCGCAGCGCAGGCGATGGTCAGGTTGTCGCGCTGAATAATGGTGAATTTGTCGATCTCCATCTCCAGTTGTTCACGGGAACGGCGCACCAGAATACCCTGCTGTTCCAGCGGGCGGATTAGTTCCAGAATGCCGCCGATATCGTTGATGGTGGCGCGGCGGATCTGCTCGGCGCTCTCCATCACAATCTGCGTACCAATGCCGTCCCGGGAGAATAGCTCCTGCAGCAGGGCACCGTCTTCCTGGTAGCTAATAAGGTGGCTGCGGCGAACGCCGCTGCGACAGGCTTTTACCGCGCCGCGCAGAAACCGAACGGTACCGGAGTAGTAATCGCCTTCGGCTTCGAGCGCTTCAACGCGGGCCTGGGCCTCATTCGGGAAGAGTTCCGGCACGATTACCCCTTCATCGTTAACAACGCCCTGCGAGGAGCAAAACCCAATCATTTTTTCCGCCTTCAGTTTGATGGCCAGTTGGGTGGCAATCTCTTCTGAAGTGAGGTTGAAACTTTCGCCCGTCACGGAGACGGCAACCGGCCCCAAAAGCACGATAGCGCCGCTATCCAGCTGGCGGTGGATCGCTTCCTCGTCGATGCGGCGAATACGCCCGCTGTGACAATAATCCACACCGTCATCCACGCCGAGAGGCTGGGCAATGATAAAGTTGCCGCTCACAACGTTGATATGCGCCCCCTGCAGCGGCGTATTGTTGAGGCTCATGGACAGGCGTGCGGTGATATCCAGCTGCAGCAGCCCGGCAGCCTGTTTGACCAGTTCAAGGGTTTTGGCGTCGGTTACGCGCGTGTTCTTATGGTAGATCGGCTCATGATGGTGCGCCGCAAGGTTGGTATCAATTTGCGGGCGGGCGCCATAGACCACGACCAGCCGAATACCCAGGCTGTGCAGCAGGCCAATGTCGTTAACGATGCTGGAAAAGTTTTCGTGCTCGATGGCTTCGCCGCCCAGCATGATGACAAACGTTTTTCCCCGATGGGCGTTGATATAAGGAACAGAATGGCGAAATCCCTGAACCAGTTCCGTTCTGCGTTCCTTTACCATGGCACAACCTTAATGAATGTTTATTCGTAATTTCTGTATTTTTATTCGATTATGGCCGGATGCGCAAGCCTAAATTTTCCGCGATCCAAAGAAATGGGTAAGTAATCCGTGCGTTAACGTATGATTGTTTACCCTTTTATAGATGACAGTTTATGCGTCATTCGTTAAAGTTTTCGGTCAATTTGGACGTTTGGTTCATTTATCAGATTTCTTGCTCGGGAGAAGCATGTCGGGATCCAATTCAGCAATAAGTCGCCGCCGCTTGTTAAAAGGGGCCGGGGCAATGTGGTTGCTCAGCGTCAGCCCGGTAGGTCTTGCCGCCACCAGTCAGGTTGTCGCGGTGCGCGTCTGGCCGTCGTCGACCTACACACGTGTAACGGTCGAGTCCAATCGCGTGCTTAAGTATAAGCAATTTGCCCTCAGCAACCCCGAGCGTGTGGTGGTGGATCTCGAAGGCGTGAACCTCAACTCCGTGTTGAAAGGGATGGCGGCGCAGATCCGCGGTGACGATCCCTTTATTAAATCGGCGCGCGTGGGGCAGTTCGATCCACACACCGTGCGTATGGTGTTTGAGCTGAAGCAGAACGTGAAGCCGCAGCTGTTTGCACTGGCGCCCGTTGCGACCTTTAAAGAACGTCTGGTAATGGATCTTTATCCGTCTAATGCCACGGACATTCAGGATCCGCTTCTCGCGTTGCTTGAGGATTACAACAAGGGCGATCTCGAACGCCAGGTTCCGCCAGCGCAAAGCGGGCCAAAACCGGGCAAAGCGGGGCGCGACCGTCCTATTGTGATCATGCTCGATCCCGGTCACGGTGGCGAAGACTCCGGCGCGGTGGGGAAATACCACACGCGAGAAAAAGATGTGGTGCTGCAAATTGCTCGCCGCCTGAAGGCGTTAATCGACAAAGAAGGCAACATGCGGGCCTACATGACGCGTAATGAAGACGTGTTTATTCCGCTCAAAGTCCGCGTGGCGAAAGCGCAAAAGCAGCGCGCGGATCTGTTCGTGTCGATCCACGCCGATGCCTTTACCAGCCGCCAGCCGAGCGGATCCTCGGTCTTTGCTCTGTCAACGAAAGGGGCGACCAGTACCGCCGCGCGTTACCTGGCCGACACGCAGAACGCCTCTGACCTGATCGGTGGGGTAAGCAAAAGTGGCGACCGCTACGTCGACCACACTATGTTCGATATGGTGCAGTCGCTGACCATCACGGACAGCCTGAAGTTTGGCAAGGCGGTACTGGGCAAGCTGGGCCACATCAATAAGCTGCATAAAAACAGCGTTGAGCAGGCCGGGTTCGCGGTGCTAAAAGCCCCGGATATTCCGTCTATTCTGGTCGAAACCGCGTTTATCAGTAACGTGGAAGAGGAGCGTAAGCTCAAGACCGCAAAATTCCAGCAGGAAGTGGCCGAGTCGATTCTGGCGGGAATAAAAGCCTATTTCTCTGACGGGGCGACGCTGGCGCGTCGTGGATAGTGCTGCACGCCGGGTTATCGCCCGGCCGTTTCATAAACTGCAGATACAAAAAAACACCCTTGAGGGTGTTTATTGTTTTAGAAGTATTGGTTGCGGGGGCCGGATTTGAACCGACGACCTTCGGGTTATGAGCCCGACGA